>DASZDI010000001.1:0-9462 GCA_035942135.1 Solirubrobacterales bacterium
GACATGTCCCTCCTCCGATCATCGGATAGCGATACAGGCACAGTGTTAGCTCGCGTATCGGCTTCTGTCCAAAAGACGCCCTGCCCGAAGCGCCGTAACTCAAGCTAAGGATCTTTCAATCTCGCAATACGCCTGCAACCTCCAGCAGGCCGTTTCTGCACGTCCGCGTTTGCGTACGTGCGTCTACCTGACGCCGATCGCCGAGCTGCCGCTGAGCGTGGCCGAGCCGATGTAGAAGCCGTCGGTGACGGTTTTCCTGCCGGTCAGGGGGCAGAGGAAGCCGCCGAGGTCACGCAGGTCGGCGGTGATGTTGCTGACGGACAGGTTGAGTCCTATCCGAGGGTGGGCGTCGGCGGCTTCGAAGGAGGCTTCTTTCTGGTGGGGCAGAATTCGCGCTGAGCAGAGGCCGAATTCCGTCTCTACAGTGACCTCTTTCCCCTGCGGGCAGCTCAGCTCGACGCTTCCCCCGTGGATGGAACCCGGCCACAGCTCCAGCAGGTAGTCGCAGCCGTTCATCGCCACGGTTGCCGGGAACCCGAACGCCGTGCACCCGCCGTAGGCGGGGGTCAGTCTCATCGTGATCGCGTCTTTATCCGCCGCACCCGTGAAGGAAGCGTCGTCGCAGGCGATCGGGTGACCGTCGAGGGTCCACTCCTCGCCTTCGTCGCTGGAGCCGGAGATGCTGACGGGGTAGTCGGCCGCGGTGAAGAAGTTCGGGGCCTCGGCCGCCGACGCTCGCCCGGCCCCGGTTCCTCCCAGGGCAAGGACGACGAGGAGGGTAGAGATCGTGGCCTTGGCTCCCATGGCCAAGCCATTGTGAAGCCTTGGGGAAGCTCAGCCGCGGAGCGCCTTGCCGGCGATGTTCTTCAGCCGGGTTTTGTCCCGCTGGCTGAGGTTGCCGGGGCGGCCCTTCGACTTCCCCACCAGGTTCAGGAATTCGCTGCGCTCCTGCTTGGTCAGATTGCGGTCGATCCGCTCGCGGCCCTGCTCGAGGAGCCAGAGGGAGGCGGCCCAGACCATCTTCCAGGGAACCCGCTTCCAGAGGTGGGGCGCTGCTTTGCGTGCGAGCCAGAAGGGCATCGGGCGCTCCTATTCGACGACTTCGACGGTCCCGTGCATCGTCGGGTGGATCTCGCAGAAGTAGGTGAAGGTGCCGGTCTCCTTGAAGGTTTCCGAGCCGATCTTGCCTTTCTCGATCGTGCCGGTGTCGAAGCTGCCGTCGTCGGCGGTCGCGGTGTGCGGCGCCGTGTCCTCGTTCTGCCAGGTCACCTTGCCGCCGGCCTGGACCACGACCGGGTCGGGCTGGTAGGTGAATTCGACGATCGCGACTTTTTCGGACTTCGAGGCCTCGCCGCTGGGGGCGGGTTCGCTCTCGGCTTCGTCGTCCGGCGTCGCCCCGCTCTCGGGGGCTTCGCCCTCGGGCGCCTTGGTTTCGGCGCTGCCGGACTCCTGGCCCTGGACGGTGCTGTCGGCCTCGGTCGAGGAAGAGTCGGAGCCGCTGCCCCCGCAAGCGACAAGGCCGAGGGAGAGGGCGCCCAGGGCAGCGGCGAGCAGCGGCTTCGATCTCATCTGCCCCCGTC
Organism: Solirubrobacterales bacterium; assembly: GCA_035942135.1. Classification (GTDB taxonomy): domain Bacteria; phylum Actinomycetota; class Thermoleophilia; order Solirubrobacterales; family 70-9; genus VAYN01. Next base: position 1,581 of record DASZDI010000001.1, read on the forward strand.
TACCCGTCCGCGCCGAAGCGAATCAGTCAGCCCCCGCATCTAGGCTGCGGCTGTGATCACCGGCCCCCGCGGACGCTGGGTGGCGGTCGCGGCCTGGCTCCTCCTCGGCGCCGCCGGCCTGCTCGCCCACGCCCACATCGACGACGTCACCGCCGCCGGGCAGAGCAGCTTCCTCCCCGCCGACTCCGAATCGACCCGCGCCGTCGACGCCCTCCAGCACGCCTCCTCGGGGGGCGAAGACGTGCCGGTGGCGATCGTCTTCGAACGCCGCGGCGGGCTGACCCGGGCCGACCTCGACGCGATCGGCCAGATCGGCGACGGGCTCGACCGCCTGCGCCTGACCGGGGCGACGCCGACCGTCGACCCCTTCTCGGCGGGCCACCGGGAGGCGCTGCGGGAGGTGGCGAGGCTCGCCAAGGGAATCGGCCCGATCTCCCGCGACGGCGAAGCGGCGCTGCTCTTCCTCGCAATCGACGCCGACGACCGGGGCGCGATCGTCGCCGGGGTCGAGCGGGTCCGCGCCTACCTGGCCGAGCACGCCCGGCCCGGGCTGCGCGCCTACGTCACCGGCCCCGGCGGGATCGCCGCCGACCTCGAGGCGGTCGCCTCCGAAGCGGGCCGCACCCTGCTCTTCGCCACCCTCGGCCTGGTCCTCCTGCTGCTGCTCGCCGTTTACCGAGCGCCGGTGCTGGCGCTGCTGCCGCTGATCGCCGTCGGCGCCGCCTACCTGGTCGCGGTCGGGATCGCCTACCTGCTGATCGAAGCGGGTTGGATCGTGGTCAACGCCGAGGGGACGATGCTGCTGCTGGTCCTCGTCTTCGGTGCCGGGACGGATTACTCGCTGCTGCTGGTGCATCGCTACCGCGAGGAGCTGGGGAGCCGGGGGGATCCCCTCCCTCACAGTTCGGGAGGTTCGGTCGAGGATCCCCCCGGCTCCATGACTGCTGCGGCGTTGACGGCGGCCGTGAAGGAGACCCGAGGTGCGTTGCTTGCATCGGGAGGGACGGTGATCGCGGCGATGCTGGTGCTGCTCGTCGCCGACCTCGAGTCGACCCGTTGGCTGGGGCCGATCCTGGCGATCGGGATCGCGGTGATGCTCGCTGCGGCGTTCACCCTGCTGCCGGCGCTACTGGCGATCCTCGGCGGGCGCGCCTTCTGGTCGCCGCTCGGGCACGGGCAGTTCCGTGGTTCCTTCGGCACCCATAGCGTGCAAAAGGAACCACAGGTCGGCGGTGAGGCCGGGGGGCCGCCGCGATCGGGTGGGTCTTTTCGGACGGAGAGCGAGCGAAAGGGAGCGCGCGCGTCCTGGGAGCGGGTCGCGGGGCTGGTGCGGCGGCGCTCGGGGACGATCGTCGTCGCGGTCTTCGCCCTGCTCGCGGTCCTCTGCCTCGGCAACCTGACCGAGCACGAGACGCTCGGGTTCGGGACCGGGGTGACCAAGCCGACCGACTCCAGCCGCGGCAGCGAAGTCCTCGAACGCCACTTCCCGCCCGGGCTCGGCTCGCCGCTGACCGCGGTCGTCGAGGCCGACGCGGTGCCGGCCGTCGTCCGCGGGATGAAGCGCCTCGACAGCATCCAGCTCGCCGTCCCGGCGCCGATCCCCGGCGACGCCGCCGAGGCGGTGGTCGTCCTCGTCCTTCGCGGCAACCCCTACGGCAGCGAGGCGGGCGCGGCGGTGGAGGAGGTCCGCGATCGGCTCCACGCCCTCGCCCCCGGCGGCCTGCTCGGCGGCATCCCGGCGGAGAACCTCGACGTCGAGCAGACCAACGAGCGGGACACGAAGCTGATCGTCCCCCTCGTCCTCCTCGTCGTCGGGCTGATCCTGATCGCGGTGCTGCGGGCGCTGGTCGCGCCGGGCTACCTGATCCTCACCGTCCTCGCCTCCTTCGCGGCGACGCTCGGTCTGGCCACCTTCGCCTTCACCGAGCTCTTCGGGGCCGAAGGGCTTGCCTTCAACCTCGAGCTGATGGCGTTCATCTTCCTCGTCGCCCTCGGGGTCGACTACAACATCTTCCTGATGACCCGGGCCCGCGAGGAGGCCGCCGCCCGCGGCACCCGCGAGGGCGCCCTCGCCGCCCTCGTCAGCACCGGCGGCGTCGTCACCGGCGCCGGTCTGATCCTCGCCGGCACCTTCGCCACCCTCACCCTGCTGCCGCTCGAGCAGCTGGTCCAGGTCGGGGCGACGGTCGCGGTCGGCGTCCTCCTCGACACCTTCCTCGTCCGCGCCCTGCTGATCCCGGCGATCACCTACCGGCTCGGCGACCGCGCCTGGTGGCCCTCCCGCGGCTAGGCCGCGTCGACCTGCGTCGCGCCGCGGCTAGAAGCCGGGGCTGCGCTTCATCCGCTTGCGCTCGCGCGGGTGGGCGCCGCCCTTCTTGTCGAGCGTCTCGCAGGCCTGGTCGATGTCGGCGACGAGGCGGTCGACCAGCTCCCTGCCGAGCGTCTGCTTGACCAGCGCCCGCATGATCTTCACCTCCTGCGCGTCCGGCGGCATCGTGTAGGCGGGGAGCATCCAGCCGCGCTCGGCCGAGAGCTGCCAGGAGACGTCGAACTCGTCGTAGGGCCTCTCGCCGGCCAGCTTGAAGGCGACCAGCGGCAGCTGCTCGCGGTCGGAGCCGATCAGCTCCCAGTTGCCGCTCGCCTCCAGCGCCGCGGCGAGGGCGCGGGCGTTCTGCTCCATCGCCTTCATCACGTAGGCGTAGCCCTCGCGCCCGTAGCGGACGAAGTTGTAGTACTGCGCCAGCACCATCGAGGCGCCGGTGGAGAAGTTGAGGGTGAAGGTGGCGTCGGTCTTGCCCAGGTAGTTCTCGTAGAAGACGAGGTCCTCGGCCAGGTCGCTCTTCTCGCGGAAGACGAGCCAGCCGATCCCCGGGTAGACGAGCCCGAACTTGTGGCCGGAGACGTTGATCGAGCGCACCTGCTCGAGCCGGAAGTCCCACTCGGCGTCGGGATGGAGGAAGGGCCAGACGAAACCGCCGCTGGCGGCGTCGACGTGGAGCGGCACGTCGAGGCCCCGCTCGTCCTTGAGTCGCAGCAGCAGCGCGTTGATCCCGGCGATGTCGTCGGCGTGGCCGGTGAAGGTGGTGCCGAGGACGGCGGCGACGCCGATCGTGTTCTCGTCGACGTGGGGCTCGACGTCCTCGGGCCCGATCACGTACTTGTCCTCGCGCAGGCGGACGATCCGCGGCTCGACGTCGAAGTAGCGGCAGAACTTTTCCCAGACCACGTGGACGTCGCCGCCGAAGACGAGGTTCGGCCGGTCGACCGGCTTCCCGGCCGCTTCGCGCCGCTGCTTCCACTTCCACTTCAGCGACAGCGCGCCGAGCATGATCGCCTCCGAGGAGCCCTGGGTGCGGCAGCCGGTCGTCTCCCCCGGGGCGTTGTAGAGGTCGGCGAGCATCCGCACGCAGCGCTGCTCGATCTCGGCGGTGATCGGGTACTCGGCGTGGTCGATGAAGTTGCGGTGCAGGTTCTCGCCGACGATCCGCTCCGCCTCCGGCTCCATCCAGGTGGTGACGAAGGTGGCGAGGTTGCGGTTCGGGTCCCCCTCCAGCGCCAGTTCCTCGTCGACCAGCCGCATCGCGTCGAGCGCCGGCATCCCGGCCTGCGGGAACGCGCGGTCCGGCGCGTCTTCGGTGAGGAAGCGGTTGCCGTAGAGGGCGGCGGGATCGGTCATGGCGCCGACGCTATCCCCCGATCCGGTCGCGATTGGATTCCGCGACAGCGGGAAGTGGCAGCAGAGCGATGGAGGACCTGATCGAGGAGCTGACCCGCGGCAACGTCGCCGAGGTCAAGGTGGTGCTCGCCACCGTCATCGTCGCCCTCGCCGTCTACCAGCTCGTCCTCGCCGCGGTCTCCTACGGCAAGCTGCGGCCGCGCTTCCTCGAGTCGGGGCCGGCGACCTGGGCGCACCGGGCGAGCGGGGACATGGTCCTCGTCCTCGCCGTCCTCGTCGCGATCGCCTGCGTCGGCTACTACGGGTTCGACGAGGGCGGCGCCCACGCCGTCTTCGGCTGCCTGGTCCTGGCGGCGCTGGCGGCGAAGGTGCTGGCGGTGCGCGTCGGCGGCTCGTCCTCGCCGCTGCTGCCGTGGATCGGCGCAGCGCTCTTCGTCCTCTTCACCGCCACCTGGCTCACCTCGGCCGGCGACTTCCTCGGGGTCGGCTGATGCCTCCCTCGCAGGGCAAGCAGATCCTCGGCTCGCTGCTGGTGGCGCTGGCGATCGCGGCGGTGGCCGTCGCCGTCGTCACCGCTCACTTCGGCCCCACCTCGAGCGCCGAGCTGGAGGCGCGGGAGGAACGGCGAGAGGCGGCCGAAGAGCGGCGCGAGGAGCGCGGCGGCTGACGGGCCGCCTGGGCTCAGCGCGAGACGCGGTAGAAGAGGTGGGCGACGCCCGGCGCCTCGACCACCCGGGTCTGCTCGAGCTTCACCTCGGGGGGAATGCCGTCGAGCAGCCGCTCGCCGCCGCCGAGGATCAACGGCACCTGGTGGAGGAGCAGCTCGTCGGCGAGGCCGGCCCGGATCAGCTGCCGGATCGTCTGCGCGCCGCCGCCGACCGCGACGTCCTTGCCGCCGGCAGCCTCGCGGGCCAGCTCGACCGCGCGCTCCGGCCCCTCGGTGACGAAGTGGAAGGTGGTCTCGCCAAGGGTCAGCGGCTCGCGCTCGTAGTGGGTGAGGACGAAGACCGGGACGCGGAAGGGCGGGTCGTCGCCCCACCAGCCGCTCCAGAGCGGCTCGGTCCAGGGGCCGCGGACGGGGCCGAACATGTTGCGGCCCATGATCTCGGCGCCGACGTCGGCGCTCGCCTCCCTGACGATCTCGTCGCTGACGTTGCGCTCGCCGCCCTCTCTGCCGTGGATCTCCTGGAAGTAGGCGGTCTTGAAGGCCCAGTCGTGGAGCGCCTCGCCGCCTTCGCCGAGCCCGTGCTCCTCGCTCTGGTTCGGCCCGGCGACGAAGCCGTCGGCGGAGACGGTGATCTGGCACTTGACCTTGCTCACACAAGGACCGTATCCGGTCGGCCGACGGACCGGGCTCGCTATCCTGATCGAAGACTAACTACAGAAAGTGGATCTGCTCATGACCTATCTCTTGATTCCGCTTGACGAGGCGATCGTCTTCCCGACCGTGACCGCGACCCTGCCGATCGACGTCGGCGAGGAGGAGCGCGTGTTCCTGATCCCCCGCCGCGAGGGCGAGTACGGCCGGGTCGGCGTCGTCGCCGAGGTGATCGAGACCGGGCTCTCGCGCAGCGGCCGCGCGGTCGCCACCGTGGTCGGCCTCCACCGCGGGCTCGCGGGCGCCGCCCAGGCGGGCGCGGACGAAGCGCTGCGGGTCGAGGTGCAGGAGATCCGCGACGGCCATCCCGACGACGAGCAGACCCGCGAGCTGGCGCGCGAATACCGCGCCGTGGTCGAGGAGATCCTCGAGCTGCGCGGCGACGACGGGCGGATCGCCGCCTTCCTGCGCTCGGTCGAGGAGCCGGGCGCGCTCGCCGACACCTCCGGCCTCTCCCCCGACATCTCCGCCGAGGGCAAGCTGCGCCTGCTGGAGACGGTCGACGTGACCGAGCGGCTGCGGATCGCGGTCGAGCTGCAGCGCGAGCGGCTGACCGAGCTGCAGGTGCGGAGCAAGATCCGCGACGACGTCGAGTCCGGCGCGCAGAAGCAGCAGCGCGACTACTTCCTGCGCAAACAGATGGAGTCGATCCGCAAGGAGCTGGGCGAAGACGAGGCCGACCTGATCGCCGAGTACGAGCGCAAGATCGCCGAGGCGGGGATGCCCGAGGCGGTCGCCGAGCAGGCCGAGAAGGAGCTGCGGCGGCTCGAGCGCCAGGGCGAGCAGTCGCCGGAGAGCTCGATGATCCGCAGCTACCTCGACTGGCTGATCGCGGTGCCTTGGAGCAAGCGTTCCGAGGAGCGGCTCGACCCCGCCCACACCCGCGAGGTGCTGGACGCCGAGCACGCCGGGCTCGACGACGTGAAGCGGCGGATCACCGAGTTCATCGCCGTCCGCAAGCTGCGCGAGGAGCGCCGGATCGAGGACGACGGCCGCGCCAACGGCGCGATCCTCACCCTGGTCGGGCCTCCCGGCACCGGCAAGACCTCGATCGGCGAGTCGATCGCCCGGGCGCTGGGGCGGGAGTTCGTCCGCATCAGCCTCGGCGGCATCCGCGACGAGGCGGAGATCCGCGGCCACCGCCGCACCTACATCGGCGCCCTGCCGGGACGGATCGTCCGCGCCCTGCGCGACGCCGGGACGATGAACCCGGTGATCCTGCTCGACGAGGTCGACAAGGTCGGCGCCGACTGGCGCGGCGACCCCTCGGCGGCGCTGCTGGAGGTGCTGGACCCGGCGCAGAACAACACCTTCCGGGACCACTACCTCGACGTCGAGGTCGACCTCTCCGAGGTCGTCTTCATCGCCACCGCGAACCTGCTGGACACGATCCCGGCGCCGCTGCTGGACCGGATGGAGACGATCGGCTTCGACGGCTACCCGACCGAGGAGAAGCTGGCGATCGCCCGCGGCTACCTGCTGCCGCGGCAGCTGAAGCGCAACGGGCTGCAGCCGGAGGAGGTCGAGGTCTCCAACGCGGTCCTGCGGGCGGTGATCTCCGAGTACACCCGCGAGGCCGGCGTGCGGCGGCTGGAGCGCGAGCTCGGCAAGCTGCTGCGCGCGGCGGCGACGAAGATCGCCTCCGGCTCCGTGGACGGGAAGATCGCGATCGACGCCGAGGCGGTGCGCGAGGCGCTCGGCCGGCAGAAGCACTTCCAGGAGTCGGTCGAGCGGACCGCGATCCCGGGCGTCTCCACCGGCCTGGCGGTGACCGGGGCCGGCGGCGACATCCTCTTCATCGAGGCGACCGCGATGGATGGCGACAAGGGCCTGGTCCTGACCGGCCAGCTCGGCGACGTGATGAAGGAGTCGGCGCGGATCGCGCTGTCATACGTGCGGGCGCACCGCGAGGAGCTCGGCATCCCCGCCGAGGCCTTCCAGCGCGAGTTCCACCTGCACGTGCCGGCCGGGGCGATCCCCAAGGACGGCCCCAGCGCCGGGACGGCGATGACGACGGCGCTGGTCAGCCTCCTCACCGGGCGGCCGGTCAAGCACACGGTCGGGATGACCGGCGAGGTCACCCTGCAGGGCCGGGTGCTGCCGATCGGCGGCCTCAAGCAGAAGGTGCTGGCGGCGCACGCCGCCGGGCTGACCGAGGTGATCCTGCCCGAGCGCAACCGCGGCGACCTCGACGAGGTGCCGGAGGAGGTGCGCGAGCAGATGACCTTCCACCCGGTGATGAGCATCGACGAGGTGCTCGGGCTGGCGCTGGAGCCGGCGGAGAAGGGCCACGAGGCAGTGGCGGCCTGAGGAGGAGCGATGACGCCCCGCTGCCGCAACTGCTCGCCGGTCCCGCAGGAGCTTCGCGCCACCGCCGTGGTCCTCGAGCGCCGCTGGACGATGGCGACGATCTACGCCTGCTCCAACGGCGCCGCCCGCTTCAACGAGTTCCGCCAGTCCCTGCCCGGGGTCTCCCCCACCACGCTGTCGGAGCGGCTGGAGCAGTTGGAGGCGGCGGGGATCGTCGAGCGGCGGATGGTGCCGGGGCGGCCGCCGCACACGGAGTACACGCTGACGGCGCGCGGGCAGCGGGTCGCGCAGGCGGTTGCGGGGCTGCTGCAGCACTGAAGGTTGTGAAGGGGGTCGGGTACCCCTCTGAAAACGCGCTTCGCGCTGAGTGTTTTCAGAGGGGTACCCGACCCCCGCTCAATCGTCGGGCAGCGGGCAGCGGGTGAGTCTGTCTCAGTGGTCCCATAGCGGCACTTGAGACAGAGTCGGCGATTCGGGCGCCGCCGAGTCCGCGCGAGTACACCCATACGGGGCACTGG
>DASZDI010000002.1:0-6258 GCA_035942135.1 Solirubrobacterales bacterium
CGTCAGGCCGGACAGGGCGCCGCGCAGGCGCGCGCCGGGCGGCTCGTTCATCTGCCCGAAGACGAGCATCGTCCGGTCGATGACGCCCGACTCCTTCATCTCCAGCCAGAGGTCGTTCCCCTCGCGCGAGCGCTCGCCGACGCCGACGAAGGCGGAGAGGCCGGAGTGCTCCTCGGCGATGTTGCGGATCAGCTCCTGGATCAGCACGGTCTTGCCGACGCCGGCGCCGCCGAACAGCCCGACCTTGCCGCCTTTGGCGTACGGCGCCAGGAGGTCGATGACCTTGATCCCGGTCTCGAGGATCTCCTGAGTCGGGGTCAGGTCGGAGGCCTTCGGGGCCGGGCGGTGGATCGGCCAGCGCTCCTCGGTCTTGACCTCGGGGCCGTTGTCGATCGGGTCGCCGAGCAGGTTGAAGATGCGGCCGAGAGTGGCGTCGCCGACCGGGACGGTGATCGGCCCGCCGGTGTCGACCACGCGGTCGCCGCGCTGGACCCCGTCGGTGGCGTCCATCGCGACCGCGCGGACGCGGTCGTCGCCGAGGTGCTGCTGCACCTCGCAGACCAGTTTCGTAGCTTCGCCGTCGCCATCGCCGGCGGTCTCGATCGTCACCGCCGAGAAGATCTCCGGCAGCTTGTCGGGGAAGGCAGCGTCGATCACCACGCCGGTGACCTGCTCGACGCGCCCTACGTTTGCTCCGTTTGCTCCGTTGCTCTCAGCCATCGTTTCCTTTTCTGGGGTCTCCGAAAATTTCTCGTCGCTAACCGAGCGCCTCAGCGCCGCCGACGACCTCCAAGATCTCCTGCGTGATTTCCGCCTGGCGCGCCCGGTTCATCTCCAGGGTCAGGTCGCCGATCATCGACTCGGCGTTCTCGGCGGCGTTGCGCATCGCGGTCATCCGCGCGCCCAGCTCCGAAGCCGCGGACTCGAGCAGCGCCCGGTAGACGGAGATCGTCACGTATTCGGGGATCAACCGGCCCAGCAGCTCCTCGGGATCGGGCTCGTAGAACCACTCCGAACGGCTCTGCGCTTTCTCCGCCTCGGTTTCCTCCTCGTCGCTCGCGGCCTCCGTCTCGGCTCCCTCGCCGGCCACCTCCGCCTGCTGCAACGGCAGCAGCGTCTGCCGCCACACGTGCTGCGTCAGCGGCGAGACGAAGCGGTTGTAGATCAGCTCGACCCGGTCGAGGTCCTCGTCGACGTAGCGAGCGGTCATCTCCTCGCCGATCTCACGGGCGTTGGCGAAGGCGGGGCGGTCGGTGAAGCCGACGTAGGAGGAGGTGACCTCCTGCTTGCGGAAGGTCATCGCCGAGACGCCCTTGCGGCCGACCACGGCGAACGAGGGCTCGGCGCCCTCCTCGCGGACTTTGACCGCCATCCGCATCCCCTCGCGGATGATGTTCGAGTTGAAGGCGCCGGCGAGGCCGCGGTCGCCGGTGACGAGGACGATCCCGACCCGTTTGACGTTCTCGCGCTCGACCAGGACCGGGACGCGCGGGATGCCGCCCGCGTGGGCGGAGGCCTGGCGGGTCAGCCGCCGGATCCCCTCGGCGTAAGGCCGCAGGTCGGAGATCCGCTGTTCGGCCCGGCGCAGGCGCGCCGCGGCGACCATCTCCATCGCTCGCGTGATCTTGTTGATGTTCTTGACCGACGCGATGCGGTTCTTGACTTCCTTCTGCGTTGCCATGAGGGGATCGGGCCCGGCCGCTAAGCCGGGGTCGCCGCCTCCTCGGTGCTCTCGGGAGCGGTGTCGGAACCCGGGGTGCGGGCCGGTGCCTCGCGCTCCTCTTTGGAGTGGATGCGGTCGGACTCGCCCGCCTCGAGCGGCTCGCCGTGCTCGTCGAAGTCGGGGCCGAAGTCGTCGACGAAGTCGGCGATCGCCTGGCCCAGCTCCTTCTCGTCGTCCTCCTCGAGCTTGCCGCTCTCTTCGATCCGGCCGAGCAGGTCGGACTTCTCCGAGTGCAGGCGGGTCCGCAGGTCGGCGAGGAACTCGCCGACGCGCTCGACCTTGATCCGGTCGAGGTAGCCGCCGGTGCCCGAGTAGATCGAGGCGACCTGGTCGCCGACGCTGAGCGGTTCGCGCTCTTTCTGTTTCAGCAGCTCGACCAGCCGTTCGCCGCGGGTGAGCGCTTTCTGCGTCTCGGCGTCGAGCTCGGAGCCGAACTGGGCGAAGGCCTCGAGGTCGCGGTACTGGGAGAGGTCGAGGCGCAGTTTTCCGGCGACCTTCTTCATCGCCTTGGTCTGCGCGTTGCCGCCGACCCGGGAGACCGAGATGCCGACGTTGATCGCCGGCCGCACGCCCGAGAAGAAGAGGTCCGACTCGAGGAAGATCTGGCCGTCGGTGATCGAGATCACGTTGGTCGGGATGTAGGCGGAGACGTCGGAGGCCTGGGTCTCGATGATCGGCAGCGCCGTCAGCGAGCCGCCGCCGAGGTCGTCGTTCAGTTTCACCGCCCGCTCGAGCAGGCGCGAGTGCAGGTAGAAGACGTCACCGGGGTAGGCCTCGCGACCGGGCGGGCGCCGCAGCAGCAGCGACATCTGGCGGTAGGCGGAGGCGTGTTTGGTGAGGTCGTCGTAGACGCAGAGCGCGGCTTTGCCGTTGTAGAGGAAGTACTCGCCCATCGCGCAACCGGCGTAGGGGGCGATGTACTTGATCGGGGCCGCCTCGTCGGCGGGGGCGGCGACGATGATCGTGTTCTCCATCGCGCCGTTTTCCTCGAGCGTCTCTTTGAGCTGGACGACGGTCGACATCCGCTGCCCGATCGCGACGTAGATGCAGATCAGGTCCTTGTCCTTGTTGTTGATGATCGTGTCGATCGCGATCGCCGTCTTGCCGGTCTGGCGATCGCCGATGATCAGCTCTCGCTGGCCGCGACCGATCGGGATCATCCCGTCGATCGACATCAGGCCGGTCTGGACGGGTTCCTCGACCGGCTGGCGCTCGACCACGCCGGGGGCTTTGAACTCGGCCGGGCGGGTCTCGGTCGTGGCGATCTCACCGCGGTCGTCGAGCGGGCGGCCGAGCGGGTCGACCATGCGGCCGAGCAGCTGCTCGCCGACGGGGATCTCGAGCAGCTTGCCGGTCCGTTTGACCGTGTCGCCCTCGACGATCTTGTCCCACTCGCCGAAGCGCACGGCGCCGACGTTGTCGGACTCGAGGTTCAGCGCCAGGCCGGTGACCCCGTGCGGCAGCTCGAGCATCTCCAGCGCCATGCAGTTGTCGAGCCCGTGGATGCGGGCGATGCCGTCGGCGACGGACAGGACCGTTCCGACCTCGGTGAGGTCGGCGGAACCGGTCTCCAGTCCCTCGATTCGATCTCGCAGGATCGATGCAATCTCGTCGGGCTTGATCTCCATCGGGTGCTGATGCCTCCTTACGCCGCGGTGGCGACGCTCTTTCGAAGTTTCTCCAGGCGACTGCGGATGCTCGCGTCCAGGACCATGTTGCCGACCTGGAGGACGATGCCGCCGAGGATCTCGCCGTCGACCCTGCTGGACAGGTCGACCTCCTCCCCGGTCTGGCGTTCGACCTCCTGGCCGATGCGGGTGACGACAGCCGGGTCCAGCTCGACGGCGCTGGTGACGGTGACGTCGATGCGGCGGTTCTCTTGTTTCCAGAGCTCGTCGAACTCGCGGCGGATGCGGAAGATCTCCGTCATCCGGTGCTTGTCGACGAGCAGCTTGAGGAAATTGACCAGCTCGGGCTCGGCGCCCGTGATCGCTCGCGCGATCCCCTCCTCCTTCTCCGTCGAGGAGAGATAGGGGCTGAAGAAGAAGACCTGCAGCTCGCGGTTGCGGTCGACCGCGTCGGCGACCTCGCCGAGCTGCTGCTGCAGCGCGTCGAGCGTGCCTTTGCCACGGCCCACCTCGAAGAGGGCCTCCGCGTATACGCGAGCTGCGTCGGCCATCGCTAGTTCTTCTCCGCTCCCGAGAGCCGCGAGAAGTCGACCTCGCCGAGCGCCTCCTCGACGAGGCGTTTCTGGTCCTCGGCGTTGAGCGATTTGCGGGCGACTTTCTCGGTCGCGAGGACGGTCAGGTCGGCGACCTGCTGGCGGATCTGGTCGAGCGAGCGCCGCGTCTCCGCTTCGATGTCGCGCTTGGCGGCCTCGACCAGCTCCTCCCGTTTCTCCTTGCCGGCCGCCGCGGCCTCGGCTTCGGCGGTCTCGGCGGATTTGCGGGCGCGGGCCATGATGTCGTCGGCCTGCTCCCGAGCCTCGGCGAGGCGGGCGCGGTACTCGGCCAACAGCTCGTCCGATTCGCGGCGCTGCCGCTCGGCGGCGTCGATCGACTCGCTGATCATCTTCGCGCGTTTGTCGAGCGCTTCCTGGATCTTCGGGAAGGCGACCTTGCTCAACACCCACATCGTTATCAGGAACAGCAGCAGCGTCCAGATCATCAGGCCGAGGCCCGGACTGACCAGGAAGCTGCCGCCGCTCTCCTCAGCGCCGTGCTCCGCCGCCTCGGTTGCGAGCGGGACTATGTAGCCGAGCAGCTCCATCGACTTAGGCGAGGAAGAACGCGATCAGGCCGAAGATGAAGGTGTAGAAGGCGACCGCCTCGGTCAGCGCGAAGCCGAGCCAGCGGATGCTTTCCAGTTCGCTTTTCATCTCCGGCTGACGGGCGACCGACTCGATCTCCTTACCGAAGATGAAGCCCACGCCGATACCGGCGCCGATCGAGCCCAGGCCGGCGCCGACGCCGAGGGCGATCGCTTTACCGGCGCTTTTCACGCCTTCGTCGGTTACCTCGGCGATGGGCAACGCAGTCAGATCCATTGCGAGTTGACTCCTTTTCTAGTGAGAGGCGGAGGTCGCTCCGCCGATGTAGATAGCGCTAAGCGTCGAGAAGATGAATGCCTGCAGGGTCGCCACCAGCCCGACCTCGAAGATGAAGAAGGCGAAGGCGAGCGGGAAGGTCAGCGCCCCGAGGGCCGCGATCCCCAGCAGCACCGCCAGGCCGCCGCCCATGAAGAGCAGCAGCAGGTGGCCGGCGAGGATGTTGGCGAAGAGACGTACGGAGAGGGAGATCAGCCGCACGAAGTGCGAGATCACCTCGATGATGAAGATCGCGCCCTTGCCGATCGGGCTCATGCTCTCCAGGCCGGGGGGCAGCCAGCTCTTGAAGTAGGGCACGAAGCCCTTGTGGCGGATGCCTTCGACGTGGTAGGAGAGCCAGACCACCAGCGTCAGGACGAGCGGGATGGCGATGTTGGCGGTGGCGGCGTAGATCGCGAAGGCCGGGACTTCCACCCCGAGGACGTCGACCGGGTGCTCGGTGTTGGTCGGCAGCGGCAGGAAGCCGAGCATGTTCGAGAACCAGATCCAGAAGAAGAGGGCGGCGAGGAAGGGGAACCAGCGGGCGGCGGTTTTGCCCTGCAGGCTGCCGCCGGTGATCGTGTTTTTGGTCAGGTCGTAGGCCATCTCGACCGCCGCCTGGACGCGGTTCGGCCGGTCCGCCATCCGCCGCGCGATCCAGACCATCGTCAGGATCGTCAGGGCGCTGGCGAGGAAGAGGTAGAGGACCGCCTTGTTGATGCTGAAGTCGATCCCGGCGAGTTCGATCGAGAGCCAGGGTTCGAGTTTGAACTCGTTCTGGGGCTTGAAGCCTTCGTTTTTGCCGTCGTTGCCGAAGATCAGCAGCAGCAGGATCGCCACGGCGAAGTAGACGCCGAAGCCGATCAGCACCTTCGCCTTGGTGCTGAGGCCGCCGGAGTCCTTGCCGCCCTGGTCGGCGGCACCGGGCGCCTGTGCGGTTGCCGCCTCCATCACGCGGCCCCCTGGCCCTCGGGCTGGTCGTCGAAGAGGTGGACGAGGCCCTGGGCGGCGAAGGAGATCGTGAACAGCGCCATCAGCAGGATCGCGGCGGCGAGGCCGGACTCCCGGTCGGCGATCCCGACCAGCAGCACGGCGGTGGCCATCAGCCAGACCCGGCCGAGGGTGCTGCCGGCGACGAAGCCCATCGCCTTCTGGCGGTTGCCGGCGGCCAGCTCCTGCCGCATGCGACGCTGGGCCAGCACCTGGATCCCCCGCTGCGTGAGCCACACCGCGGCTGCCGCGGCGTATCCGAGCAGCGGAAACCCGCCGAGCAGGAAGACGGCGAGCGCGGCGACCAGCGCGAGTAGATCAACGTACTTGGGAGGAGACATAAAAGAGGCCCGGCTCGGGGCAGAGCGGGCGCAGAGGCGACTATATCCAAACGGGTCCGGGAACGGCTTTGTCAAGCCACTTGTGAGGGTTGCTACTACCGGCTGGGGCGGGACAGGGG
>DASZDI010000003.1:0-1522 GCA_035942135.1 Solirubrobacterales bacterium
CGGGATCGAGGCGCGAGCCTCAGAGCTTCGCGACGAGCTCGAGCGTCGGCTGGATGCGGTCCGCGCCGCGGTCGCGGGGGCGCCGCGCCCGCGAGTGCTAGCCCTGGAGTGGCTCGACCCGCCGTTCCTCGGCGGCCACTGGGTCCCGGAGATGGTCGAGATCGCGGGCGGCACCGACGTCGCCGGGCCGTCGGGGCAGAAGTCCCCGCAGGTCGAGTGGAACGACCTCTCCGGCCTCGACCCGGACGTGGTCGTCTCGATGCCCAGCGGCTGGTACCTCGACGACTCCCGCGCCCATGCACTCGACCACCGCGAGCGGATCGAGGCCCTGGGCGCCGATCGCGTCTTCGCCGTCGACGCCGCCTCCAGCTACTCGCGCCCCGGCCCGCGCCTCGTCGACGGGGTCGAGCTGCTCGCCCACCTCTTCCACCCCGACCGGGTGCAGCCGCCGGACGGGATCGGCTTCGCCGAGCTGACGGCTCAGATCTCGCGCTCGTAGAAGAGCATCGACGGGCCGTCGGGGCCGCCTTCGCGATTGGTGAAGCCCATGCTCTCGTAGAGGTCGCGGGCGGCGGTGTCGGTTTCGCCGGTGTTGAGGTCGATGCCGGCCGCGCCCTTTTCGCGAGACAGCTCGATCGCCGCCTCCAGCAATGCCCGGCCGATGCCGCGCCCGCGCAGCCCCGGAACGACGTATAGCTCCTGCAAATACGCTTCCAGGCCCTCGGTCCAGAGGGCGGGCCGGAAGCGCAGCAGGGCGAGCCCGTCGGACCCGTCGCCCGCCAGCAGGACAGTGATCTCGTCCGCTTCGAGCAGGCGCCGGCAGGTCGCGGTCAGCGCCTCGACGCCGGGGCTCGGTTCCTCGAACTCGAGGTTGAAGTCGTGCAGCAGCCGCGCGATCGCCGGGGCGTCCTCGACCCCCGCCCGCCGAACCTGTATCTCTGGCCTCTCCATGTCCTCAGTTTCCCTGCCCGACGAAGTTCGCGCCGCCTGCGCCTGGGTCGCGGAGCGGTCCCGCCTCGTCTCGATCGACGAGGAGAGGATCGACGACTACGCCGCAGGCTTGACGCAGACGGCGGAGCCCGCCGCCGCCACGGAGTCGAGCTCGTCCGCGGACCGCGACCCGGAAGCCGCCACCGCCTTCGCGATCTGCATGAACGCGATCAACTTCGGCTCCGGCTGGTGGCCGACGATCCGCAAGCGCCCCGGACTCAGCGGCTACGGGACGATGGAGGCGGGCATCGGCGAGCGCTTCGCCTCGGCCGGCCCCTGGAGTGCGGAGGAGCTGGCGGCGATGGACGCCGGCACTATCGCCTCGACTCTCGGCCAAGACCCGGAGCATCCGCTGATGGCGCAGTTCGCAGTGTCCTTCGGCGACATCGGGATGCACGTCCGCGACGACCACGGCGGTCGCTTCCTCGGCGTGGTCGAGGAAGCCGAGTCGGTGCCCGCCCTGGCGGCAGCGCTGGCCGGCTGGTGCTCGTTCGCCGACTCGTCCCATTACGAAGGACGCGAGGTCCCCTTC
>DASZDI010000004.1:0-4567 GCA_035942135.1 Solirubrobacterales bacterium
GTAGCCGTAGCCGCCGTGGATCTGGAGGGACTGGTCGGCGATGTCGACGAGGGCGCGTTGGGTGAGGCGCTTGGTCATGGCCACCTCTTGGATGCAGGGCTGGTCGGTGTGGAAGTGGCGGAGGGCGTTGTAGGTGAGGGCGCGGGAGGCCTCGGCGAGGGTGGCCATCTCCGCCACGTGGTGGCGGATCGCTTGGAACTTGCCGATCGGGCGGCCGAAGGCTTCGCGCTCCTGGGCGTAGGCGACGGTGATCTCGATGAGGCGCTGCATGGCGCCGACGGCGCCGATCGCCATCAACAGGCGCTCCCAGGCGAAGTTGGCCATGATCAGCTTGAAGCCGCCGTTCTCCTCGCCGAGCAGGTTCTCCACCGGCACCTCGACGTCGCTGAAGGAGATTTCGCCGGTGTCCGAGGAGTGCCAGCCCATCTTCTCCAGCTTGCGGCTGACCTCGTAGCCGGGCATCTCGCGCTCGAGGACGAGGAAGGAGATGCCGCCGTGGCCGCCCTCCTCGCTGGTTTTGCAGGCGCAGACGAGGAAGTCGGCGCGGACGCCGTTGGTGATGAAGGTCTTGGCGCCGTTGACGACGTAGCGGTCGCCGTCGCGGCGGGCGGTGGTGGTCAGGGAGGCGACGTCGGAGCCCGCCCCGGGCTCGGTGATCCCGAGGGCGCCGATCTTCTCGCCGGCGATTCCGGCTGGCAGCCAGCGCTGCTTCTGCTCCTCGGTGCCGAACTTGAAGATCGGCGGCATCGCGATCGAGGTGTGGGCGTTGAGGCCGGCGGCGACGCCGCCGGAGCCGCCGGAGCGGGCCAGCTCCTCGACCCAGATCGCGTCGTGCAGGTGGGTGCCGCCCTGGCCGCCCAGCTCCTCGGGGAACTTGAGGCCGAGGAAGCCGAGCTCGGCGCAGCGGGTGAAGAGCTCACGAGGGAATTCCCGCGCCGCCTCCCACTCGTCGACGTTCGGCGCGATCTCCTTGTTGACGAACCGCCGGACGGTCTCCCGCAGCTCCTCGTGCTCCTCGCCGAAGGGCGGGAGGGTGGCGCGGGCGCCGCTGTCCTTGACCACGGTCATGCCTGGGCCTCCTCGTTCGTCGGTGCCTGCCAGTCCTCGAGCATCGTGTAGCCGCGGCCCTCGTGGTCGAAGCCGAGCAGGTCGCCCTGTGGGTTCTTCTTGCCGCCGTGGTGGTAGGCGCGGACCTCGGCGATCTTGCCGTCGCGGATCAGGAACCACTCGGTCCCCCGGTCGAGCCGCTGCGCCCCGCTCTCAGGATCGCGCCAGGTCATCGTCCACTCGATCGCCACCTGGTCCCCCTGCTCGATCAGGTTCTCGATGTACCACTGGGCATCGATCGTCGAGACGCCGAGCGCCGCGAAGCCGCCGATCGTCTCCGCTCCCTCGTGCGGGCCGAGGCGCGTGTAGTAGTGCGTGGCGTCCTCGGAGAAGTGCGCGGCGACCGCCTCAGCGTCGCCGGTGTTCAAGTCCTCGTAGTAGGCGCGGACGCGTTCGGTCCCAGTCATGTACATGCCTTGCATTCCGGTGCTCCTTTTCCTCGCATAGCGGTGAAAAGGAGCACCGCTGCGCTGACCTACAGCCCGTAGCTCCGGCCGATCACGTCGAGCATTACCTCGTCGGTCCCTGCGCCGATGCGGTTGAGGCGGACGTCGCGATAGGCGCGCTCGATCTCGTACTCCTTCATGTAGCCGTAGCCGCCGAGGATCTGGACGCACTCGTCGGCGACCTCGCAGGCGATGCGGGAGGCGTAGAGCTTGGCCATCGTGATCTCCCGGACCGGGTACTCGCCGTTGGCGAAGCGCCAGGCGGTGGAGTAGGTGAACTGCTTGGCGGCCTCGGTCTTGGTCGCCATCTCCGCGAACTTGTGGCGGATCGCCTGGAATTTGCCGATCGGGCGGCCGAAGGCTTCGCGCTCCTTCGCGTACTCGAGGGTCTTTTCGATCATCCGCTCCGCCCCGCCGTGGCAGCCGGCGGCGGCGACCAGGCGCTCTCCCTGGAGCTCCCAGGCGATGTGGTAGAAGCCCTTGCCGACCTCGCCGAGGACGGCATCGGCGGGGACGCGGACGTCTTCGAAGGCGAGCTCGCCGGTGTCGGAGGCGTGCATCCCCATCTTCTCCAGCTCGGCCGAGACGGTGAAGCCGGGGACGTGGTTGCCCTGCTCGTCCTTGAGGTCGACGACGAAGAGGGTGATGCCGGCGTGGCGCTCGTCCGGGTCGGTCTTGCAGACGAGGACGATGAAGTCGGCCCGCGGCCCGTTGGTGATGAAGGTCTTGGAGCCGTTGATCACGTATTCGTCGCCGTCGCGGAGCGCGGTGGTGCGGATCCCGGCGACGTCGGAGCCGGCGCCCGGCTCGGTGATCCCGAGGGAGGCGACCTTGTCGCCCTTCAGCCCCGGTTCGAGGTACTTGCGCTTCTGCTCCTCGGTCCCGAGCAGGTGGATCGGGGGGAGGGCCATGTCGGTCTGGACCGCGAAGCCCATGTTGGTGCCGCCGGAGCCGGAGTAGCTCATGCACTCCGCGCGGACCAGCGAGTAGAAGTAGTCGCCGCCCTGGCCGCCGTACTCCTCCGGGAAGCAGAGGCCGAGGAAGCCGAGGTCGCCCGCGCGCTTCAACGCCGAGGTCGGCCAGTAGGTGTCCTCCCACTCGTTGCGGTGGGGCCACAGCTCCTTTTCCACCCAGGACTGCATCGACTCGCGCAGGTCTTCGTGCTCCTGGCTGAAGATGAAGTGCTTGCGCCCTGCTTCGAAATCGGGCTTGATGACGCTGGAGCCGTTGGTCGCGGTCGCCACTGTCTCTCTCCTCCTCGTAATTGACAGGACCGCATCGGCCCCCGAATGCGAAGTGGACAGTAGCACTTCCCACTTTCAACAGATTCAGCTATGGTCCCGCCGGATGAGCCAAGGCGATCAGCAGTGGGGCGGCGAGAAGGTCGCCTACGAGGTGGCCGACGGGGTCGCCACGGTGACGCTGAACGACCCCGAGAAGCGCAACATGCTCTCCGGCCAGATGCTGCACGAGCTGGTCGAGGCGATGAAGCTCGCCAAAGCCTCCAACGAGGTGCGCGCGGTCGTCCTCACCGGCTCCGGCGAGAAGGTCTTCTGCGCCGGCGCAGACCTCGGCGGCTTCGCGATGGACGTGCCGCTGGTAGCCAAACACTTCGCCACCGACCTCTTCCTCGAGTTCTTCCGGCTGATGCCGCGGCTCGGCAAGCCCTCGCTCTGCGCCGCCAACGGCCACGTCCTCGCCGGCGGCATGGGCCTCGCCCTCTCCTGCGACCTCGTGATCGCCAAAGAGGGCGCCACCTTCGGCACGCCGGAGATCAACGTCGGCGCCTTCCCCTACATGATCATGTCGATCATCTACCGCAACGTCCCGCGGAAGAAGGTCAACGAGATGATGCTGCTGGGCGAGCGGCTCTCGGCCGAGCAGGCGGTCGAGCACGGGCTCGCCAACAAGGTCGTCCCGGCGACCGAGTTCGACGCCGCGGTCGGCGAGTGGGCGACCAAGCTCGCCTCGAAGAGCCCGGTGCTGATGCGCCTCGGCCACGACGCGATGCACCGCCAGCAGGACATGGCGTTGGACGACGCGCTCGAGTTCCTCCGCTCCCAGCTCTCCCTCACCTTCACGACCGAGGACATCGTCGAGGGGGTCACCGCCTTCTTCGAGAAACGCGACCCGCAGTGGAAAGGACGCTAGTGGCGACCGAGGAGCAGGCGAAGAACCTCCTGCCGGGCACGGCTCCGCTGAGCGAGCTGACCGAGCAGTTGCACGAGCGCCGCGAGAAGGCGAGGCTCGGCGGCGGCGAGGCGAAGATCGCCAAGCAGCACGACCGCGGCAAGCTCACCGCCCGCGAGCGGATCGACCTCCTCGTCGACGAGGGCACCTTCGTCGAGATGGGGATCCACGGCCGCCCGCACTTCGCCCAGCGGGCGATGGACGGGGTCGAGGCGCCCGCCGACGGCGTCGTCACCGGCTGGGGCGACGTCGACGGCCGCCCGACCTGCATCGCCGCCTACGACTTCACGGTGATGGCCGGCTCGATGGGTATGACCGGTGAGCTCAAGGTCACCCGCCTGCGGGAGATGGCGCTGCAGAAGCGGATGCCGTTCATCTGGCTGCTCGACTCAGCCGGCGCCCGCATCCAAGAGGCGGCGGGGGCGCTCTTCGCCGGCTCCGGCCACCTCTTCCGCGAGGAGGTCGAAATGTCGGGCGTGGTCCCGATGGTGGCGGCGATGATGGGCCCCTGCGCCGCCGGCACCGCCTACATCCCGGGGCTCTCCGACTTCGTGCCGATGGTCTCCGGCCAGGGCGCGATGGCGCTCGCCGGCCCGCACCTGACGAAAGCCGTCACCGGCGAGGACATCTCGATGGAGGAGCTTGGCGGCGCCAAGGTCCACTGCCGCAAGTCGGGGGTGGGGGACCTCGAGGTGAACGACGACGAGGAGTGCATCGCCGCCGTCAGGAAGTACCTCTCCTACTTCCCGGCCAACTGCGACGAGAAGGCGCCGGTGACCGAGACCGCCGATCCGGTCGGCCGCATGTCGGAGAAGCTGATGGAG
>DASZDI010000005.1:0-1754 GCA_035942135.1 Solirubrobacterales bacterium
CCGCCTACGGCGGCACCACCCTGGAGGAGTTCGACGTCTGCTCCTACCGCTGGTTCGCCGGCCACGAGCTCGACCCGCAGCTGCTCGACCCGGTCCCCGACCCGCTCGTCCAGGGCGGCCTGATGCACGCGGCGCTCGACCGCCTCTACCGCGAGCGGCCGGGTGGCGACCCGCTGCCGCGGCCGGACACCCTCGCCGCCTGGACCGAGCGCGGGCGCGAGCTGGTGGCGGCGGTCGTCGCCGAGCGCGAGCTCGGCTCCCACCCGGCGGAGCGGGCGATGGCGCGCCGGGTCGAGCGCCTGCTGGAGCGCTTCCTCGCCGAGGAGGCCGAGCGCGAGACCGGCGGCTTCGAGCCGTGGCTGCTGGAGGCGCGCTTCGGCGAGCACCCCGACGCCGAGCGGCCGGCGCTGGAGGTCGACGGCTGGGGCCTGCACGGCGCCGTCGACCGGGTCGACCGCGACTCCCGCGGCCGCGCCGTCGTCCTCGACTACAAGCTCGCCGGCCAGGTCACCGCGCGCGAGAAGTTCGAGGAGAAGGCGAAGCTGCAGCTGCCGCTCTACCTGCTCGCCGTCGCCGAGCACTGGGGGGCGGAGCCGGTCGCGGCGCTCTACCACCCGCTGCGCGGGACCTCCTCGCGGCGCCCCCGCGGCGTCGTCTCGGCCGAGGTCGCCGGGGAGCTCTCCGGCTACGGGCTCTACCCCAAGGACGTCGTCGACCCGGAGGAGCTGGAGGGGCTGCTGGCCGACTCCCGCCGCCGCGGCGGCGAAATCGTCGCCCGGATGCGCAGCGGCGACATCCGCCGCGACCCCGGCCCGCGGCCGGGCCTGCGCGGCCACGACGTCTGCCCCACCTACTGCACCTTCGCGCCGATCTGCCGCCGCGACCGCGCCCCCGCCTACGCCGAAGACGAGGAAGGGGACGAGCGATGAGCGCCGAGCAGGTCAGGGTCGCCCCGCCACGCGAGCCCACCCCCGAGCAGGCGGCGGCGATCGCCGTCCGCGGCAAGGACGTGCTGCTGGAGGCGGGGGCCGGGACCGGCAAGACCGGGGTGATGGTCGACCGCTACTGCCGGCTCGTCTGCGACGCCGGCCTCTCGCCCGACGCGGTCCTCGCCTTCACCTTCACCGACAAGGCCGCGGCCGAGCTGCGGCAGCGGATCCGCGCCGAGCTGGCGCGGCGGGCGGAGCGCGGCTCCGAGCGCGCGGCGACGGTCCTGGCCGGGATCGGCGGTGCCTGGGTGACGACGATCCACGGCTTCTGCAACCGGGTGCTGGCGGCGCATCCCGTCGCCGCCGGGGTCGACCCCGGCTTCCGCGTCCTCGACGCGCCGGAGACCGCGCGGGCGGCGCGGGAGGCGTTCGACGACGCCCTGGTCGAGTTCCTCGCCGACGGCGACCCGGCCCGCGAGGAGACCGTCGCCGCCTTCGACGTCGAGGGGCTGCGGGCGATGATCGCCGGCGTCCACGACGAGCTGCGCAGTCGCGGCATCGCCGCGCCGCGGCTGCCCGAGCCGCCGCAGACGGACCCCGAGGCGGCGATCCGGCGCGCCGCGGAGGCCGCCGCCGAGTGCCTCGAGGAGCTGAAGGAGGGCGACGCGAAACGGGAGCGGCTGGAACAGGCGCTGCGCCGACTCCGCGCCCCCGGCCCGCCGCCGAGCCTCGACGAGCTACGCGCGCTCGCCACCACCAGCAAAGCGAAGTCGCTGGCCGCCTACCGCGAGGCGATCGACGCCGCGGGCGCGCGGGTGGCCGAGG
>DASZDI010000006.1:0-1624 GCA_035942135.1 Solirubrobacterales bacterium
TCCGCGGTCAACGTCCGCTTTGGCCGGCTCCAGTGCGAAAGCAGACAGTCTGCTTTCGGCCAAACCCGGTCGGCCGCTTTGCGACGATTGTGTTGAAGAAGTCGGCTCTTCTAGCCGGGTCGCGACATTGGTTCGGGCGAGCGCGGCTCCCTTCAGGCGGGCGCCGGCTGCGGGATCGGGATCAGCTTGGCGAGCTTGCGGAGGTTTTGGGCGGTGGCGGCGAGGAGGAACTCGTCTTTGGCACCGTTCGGGCCCCGCAGGCGCAGGCGGTCCAGCTTCAGGATGCGCTTGAGGTGGGCGAACAGCAGCTCGACCTTCTTCCGCTCGCGGCGTGACGTGCGATAGGCATCGGTCAGCGCCAGATCGCGAGCGAGATCGCGCGCGCCCTCGTGGATCGAGCGCAGGATCTTGCGGGCCGGCATGTTGGGCGTGCAGCGTTGCTTGAGGCCGCAGGCGTCGCAGTCGAGCTTGCTCGCGCGGTAGCGCATCAGGCCGTTCTCATCGACGAACGGGCGTGGTTCGCGATACACCTTCCGTCGTTGCCGCAAGCGCTTGCCGCCCGGGCAGATGTAGCTGTCGTCGGCATGATCGTAGACGAAGTCGGCTCGTTCGAACGTTCCGTCGCGTCGCGCCGACTTGTCGAACACGGGGATGTGCGGCTTGATGCCCTTCTCCTCGACGAGCCAAGGGAGGTTGGCCGCATCGCCATAGCCAGCGTCAGCTGCCAGGCGCTCGGGCCAGAGCCCGAAGCGCGCCTGGGTGCGCTCGATCATCCGCCTGGCGGCGGTCACCTCGGCCTGCCTCACCGACGTGGTCGCCTCCACGTCGACGATCACGGCGTGATCCAGGTCGATCAGATAGTTGTCCGAGTAGGCGAAGAAGGCGAGCCCGCCATTCGCGCCCGTCCAGCGCGAGGCCGGATCGGCGGTCGCGATGAACTTGGGCACGACCGGGGTCGCTCCGCCGAACGCTGCTTCGTCGAGCACGGCCAGATACTCGCGGACAGCATGGCCAGGGTCGTCGGGTGGCTCCCACCGATCGCCGGGCGTCGAGTTCTGGCGATTGGCGTCGGCTTTGATCATCGACGCGTCGACCGCGAAGCCCTCGCCGCCGACCAGCCCTTCCGCGATGCAGCGGGCGACCGTCGACTCGAACAGCTTGCGGAGCAGATCGCTCTCACGAAAGCGGCCGTGCCGGTTCTTGGAGAAGGTCGAGTGGTCCGGCACCGCGCCGTCCAGGCCCAGCCGGCAGAACCAGCGATACGCGAGGTTGAGGTGAACCTCTTCGCACAGGCGCCGCTCTGAGCGGATGCCCATGCAGTAACCGACAATCAGCATCCTGATCATCAGCTCCGGATCGACCGACGGTCGGCCCGTATCGATGTAGAACGGCCGCAGCTGCTCGCGGATGCCGCCGAGGTCCACTAACCGGTCGATCGACCGCAGCAGGTGATCGCCAGGCACGTGCCGCTCGAGGCTGAACTCGTAGAACAACGCCGGCTGATCGGTCTGGCGCTCGCCCATCATGGCCTTGGCTCCCGCTGCCAGACCACAGTGCATCAGAGGCTCAGCCTGAGGCCCAGCGCAACAGCGGGTTTTTCAACACAATCCGCCCTTCCTCGCCG
>DASZDI010000007.1:0-2328 GCA_035942135.1 Solirubrobacterales bacterium
CGGCGAGCACCGGGCCCTGCACGGGCTCACCCGCAGCCTGATCGCGAACATGGTCGAGGGTGTCACCGACGGCTTCGAGAAACGGCTCGAGATCCAGGGCGTCGGCTACCGCGCCGCCCTGAAAGGGAAAAAACTCGAGCTCGCGCTCGGTTATTCCCACCCGGTCGCGATCGACGCTCCCGAGGGAATCGACTTCGAAGTCCCGCAGCCGACCGAAGTGATCGTCAAAGGCATCGACAAGCAGCTCGTCGGGCAGGTCGCCGCGGACATCCGCAAGCGCCGCCCGCCCGAGCCCTACAAGGGCAAGGGCATCCGCTACAAAGGCGAGCAGGTACTGCGAAAGGTGGGTAAGCGCGCATGACCGTCCTCACCAAGCGCCAGCGTCGGCTCAAACGGCGCCGCCGGGTCCGCGCCCGGGTCAAGGGCACGGCGGAGCGGCCGCGGCTGTCGGTCTACCGCTCGAACAAGGGCGTGTTTGCCCAGCTCATCGACGACACCCAGGGACGCACCCTGGCGGCCGTCAACTGGATCGAGCCCGAGCTGCGCAAGCTCACCGCTTCCGAGCAGGCGAAGAAGGCCGGAGAACTGCTGGCCGAGCGCGCCAAGGGCGCCGGCGTCGAAACCTGCGTCTTCGACCGCGGCGGCTACCAGTACCACGGACGCGTCAAGGCCCTGGCCGAAGGCGCACGCGAGGGGGGGTTGGCCTTCTAGTTCCGCTACGGTGGGCCGCTGCTTATGAAGGGCATGGATACCAAGAACGTCGAGACGGTCAGCCCCCGCGGGCTCGACCTGCAGGAGCGGGTGATCGAGATCAACCGCGTCGCCAAGGTGGTCAAGGGCGGCCGTCGCTTCTCCTTCACCGCGCTGGTCGCCGTCGGCGACGAGGAGGGCGTGGTCGGGATCGGCTACGGCAAGGCCCGCGAGGTCCCGCTGGCGATCCAGAAGGGCGTCGAGGACGCTCGCAAGAACTTGATCCGGGTGCCCAAATACGGGAACACCATCACCCACCGCATCATCGGTCGCTTCGGCGCGGGCCACGTGGTCCTGCGCCCGGCCAGCCCCGGTACCGGCGTCATCGCCGGCGGCGGCGTCCGCGCCGTGCTCGAGCTCGGTGGCGTCCGCGACGTCCTCACCAAGAGCATCGGCACGCAGAACCCGATCAACCTCGTCAAGGCGACCATGGACGGGCTCGTCCGCCTGCGCCGCCCCGAGGAGGTCGCGGAGCTGCGCGGTCTGACCGTCACCCAGGTGCTCGGCATCGACAGCGGCAACGGCGCCCAGGAGGGCGAGCACCTCGAGGCTGCTCCCGACGACGAGAAAGCCGAGGCGGTCGCCGCGGTCGGTGCCGAGGCCGAGAAAGAGGCTCCGGCCCAGCCCGCCGAGGGCGGTGAGTCCTCGTGAGCAAGGTGAAGGTCCGGCAGATCCGCTCGACGGCGAAGACCAACCCGAACCAGAAAGCGACCTTGAAGGCGCTGAAGCTGGGGCGGATCGGCAAGACCGCCCAGCTGAAGGACTCCGAGCAGCTGCAGGGCCAGCTGCGCGTCGTCTCCCACCTGGTGGAGGTCGACGGTGGCTGAGAAAGCCGAGAAAGCCGAAAAAGAGACTTCGCGCGCCGAAGAGATCGGCCTGCACAACCTGAAGCCGAAGCCCGGCTCGAAACGGCCCCGCAAGCGGATCGGCCGCGGCGAGGGCAGCGGTCTCGGCAAGACCTCCGGTCGCGGCCACAAGGGCGCGGGCTCCCGCGCGGGCAGCAAGCGCAAGGCCGGCTACGAGGGCGGTCAGAACCCGATCCACATGCGGATGCGAAAGCTTCGCGGCCCGCACAAAAAGCAGTCGATGCCCTTCGAGAACTTCCGCACCACGACCCAGCCGGTCAACCTCTCCGACCTCGAGGAGCGCTTCGACAGCGGCGCCGAAGTCACTCCCGCGAGCCTGCGGGAGAAGGGGCTGGCGAAGCGGAAGGACCCCGTCAAGGTCCTCGCCCGCGGTGAGATCAAGAAGAAGCTAGAGGTCCACGCGCACGCCTTCAGCGCTGCTGCCAAAGAGAAGATCGAGGCAGCCGGCGGTTCCTGTCACACTCTGGAGCCGTAATGCTCAGAACTATTCTCAACGCGTTCAGCGTTGCCGACATTCGCAAGAAGCTTGCGTTCACGGCGGCGATTCTGCTGCTGTACCGGATGGGCTCCTACATCCCGGCGCCCGGCGTCAACGTCGACGCCGTCAAGGAAATCTCCGACAACTTCGGCGGCTCCGGCGTTCTCGGCTTCCTCGACCTCTTCTCCGGCGGCAGCCTCTCGAGGCTGAGCCTCTTCGCGCTGGGGATCATGC
>DASZDI010000008.1:0-5127 GCA_035942135.1 Solirubrobacterales bacterium
ATCCATAGAGGCCCCCACAAGTTCCACGCCTGGGAGTGTGTGTCATACACCCCATCGCACGCCTGTCCCGCTTGGTCGTTGTGCGACCTATGAGTAGCTTTCGGAGAGCGGTCCGAATTCCGGAAAACATCGGCTGGAATCGACCTTGGCGCTACGATGGCCTGGTGAAAAAGGCTGGACGCACCGGGAATTGGACTCCTGAGGGAGTGGCTGAGCGCGCCGCCCGGCGACGGGACTTCCGGGAGCTCACTCCCGCGCAGCGCGCCGAACAGGTCTTCGAGCTCTCCCGGTTCATGTCCCGCGTGGCCGAGGCGGGCCGCCGCCGGCGCGTTGCCTGAGCTCGACATCCAGGCGATCCTCCGGCAGCTCGTGGAGGCGGACGTCGAAGGCGCCCGGCGAGTCGGCTCCGCCGGCTCGACGTGATGCAGTGGATCGGCGAGGCGCCGCTGTGGGAGCAGCCGGCGCCGGGGGCGATCGAAGACCGGATCAGCGACCTGCCGATCAAGATCGTCGGCTACGAGGACCTGGTGCGGCTGAAGGAGATGGCCGGGAGGCCGGAGGACATCGCGGACCTGCAGCGGCTGCGCGAGGCGCGGGAGGGCTGAGGCGGCCGAAAAAGAAGGAGCCCCGGCGATCTGGCCGAGATCGCCGGGGCTCCAGTACGTTGCCGAACGTGGACGGTAGCGCATCTGCCGCGACCTGACCAGTACCTGTCCGATCTCGAGACCGCTTTAACTTCGCGTAGAGCGGCTTTTCCGGACCGACTTGAGCTTGCCTCTATGGCCTGAACGGCCCGTTGGCATTTCCCTCGGGATAGATGTCAACTCAAGGTCCGAAGTCCCACCTCGCGGCTACCGTCAAGCTCCTTCGGGACAAGGCGGACCTGACCCAGGAAGAGCTGGCGCACCGCGCCGGTCTCCACACCACCTGGGTCTCCCACATCGAGTCCGGCCGGGTCAACCCGAAATGGGAGACCGTGGAGCGCATCGCCTGGGGCCTCGAAGTCCCGCTCCAGCAGCTCGCGGCGCTCGCCGAACGGCCGAAACCGGAGGATCCTTTAGCTGCAGAGACTGCTTCTAAACCTTAGCTCTGTAACCTTACAAAGCTCTAGAGGCTCCGAAAGGAAGCAGTGGAGGCACTGGGACGACATGAGAAGCACTTCTGGCCGAGCGAGCCGGAGGCCTATGGCAGCGCTCGTCGCGGCGGGACCTATCGCGCCTTCGTCCCGGCCCCGATCGGGGAGATGTCCTTCTCCTTCACCGACCAGGCCGCCCATGCCCTGTCCGCGGCGGCCACGGCGCTCGCCCGGCTCGGCGAAGACCCCCCGCGCCTGAGCAGGCTCGGCTCGATCGCCCAGAACCTGCTGCGCTCGGAGAGCGTCGCGTCCTCCCGGATCGAGGGGGTGGCGATCTCCCATAAACGCCTGGCGCGGGCGGAATACCAGGGCTCGCGCCGCGGGGACGCCAAGGCGGCGGAGGTCCTGGGCAACGTCGAAGCGATGAGGCGGGCGATCGCGCTGGGGGCGGAGGGGCGGCCCTTCACGGTGGAGGACGTCCTCGAGATCCACCGGACCCTGCTGCGCCACGACGAGCGCGGGATAGCCGGCGTTGTCCGGGACAAGCAGAACTGGATCGGCGGCAACGACTACAACCCGGTCGGAGCGACCTACGTGCCGCCGCCCCCCGCTTATGTCCCGGCGCTGCTCGAAGACCTCTGCCGGTTCGTCGAGCGGCGCGACCTCCCGCCCGTCGCCCAGGCGGCGATCGTCCACGCGCAGTTCGAGAACATCCATCCCTTCGCCGACGGGAACGGGCGGACCGGCCGGGCGTTGATCTACGCGACCCTGCGCCGGACGGACGGGCTGCGCGACTACGTGCCGCCGATCAGCCTGGTGCTGGCGGCCGAGCCGAAGACGTACGTCAGCGGCTTCGGCGCCTACAGCGCGGGGGACGTCAGCGCCTGGTGCGCGACCTTCGCGGACGCCACCACCCGGGCGGCCGCCGCGGCCCGGCGATTCGCCGAGGACATCGAGCGGCTGCAGCGGGAGTGGCTGGAGCGATTGGGGAACCCGCGCAGCGACGCGACCGTCCGCGAGCTGGTCGCCGCGCTCCCGGAGCAGCCGGTGGTCGACGTCGTCGCGGGGCAACGCCTGACCGGAAAGTCCCACGTCGCGGTCGGCAACGCGATCGCCCAGCTGGCGGACGCCGGGATCCTGGTGCCCCTGAACGAGCGCAAGTGGGGGCGGGCCTGGGAGTGCGACGACCTGCTCGAGCTGGTGGACCGGTTCGAGCGCTCGGTGGCGACTCCCTAGGCCCGGTGCCTCAGGCCGCGCCTGACTCCCAGTCCGAGAAGTTGACCGAGTCGTTCCCGAGCGTCGCTTCGACCGTTTCCAGCGCCTCCTGCTCGGAGCCCGCCTCGACCACGACCGTGTGGATCGGCTCACCCATCTTGATGCCGCCGAGTTCCATCGACGGCTCACTCGACTTCACCTCGATGCCCGCCTTGCCCAGCTGCTCCAAGTGCGTCCCGAAGAGCATTCCCTTGAACCGCACGGAGAAGGTCGCCATGTGAGGAACCCTAGCTCAGGGACAGATCTCTGCTCGGCCGGGTGAGCAGAGACCGCAGCTCCTTGCAGTAGGCAAGGCAGACGGCTTTGACCCGGTCCTCCGGAACGGCCGTCCTGAGGGAGCGGGCCGCCATCGCGATTCCGGGGGCAGCCCGGGTGCCGAAGAGGGCCGGGAACCGCTCGATTGCCTCCGCGGTGGAGTCGCCGGCGGCGGGGTGGTCGATCAGGCCTCGCAGCTTCGTGGCGATCGAGGCGGGGGAGTTGGTCTGCATCAGGCGAAAGACGTCGGCGGCGTCCTTGTCGTCGAGGCGGTGGGGCTTGTCGTCCTCGAGGCGGTCGAGGAGCTTGTGGGTCTTGGCGACGAGCAGAGCTGCCGACCCCGCCACCCTGAGTCGGTGCTGCCGCTGGTCCCCAGCCTCCAGCGCAGCGATGAGCAGTGGGTCGTTGTCGACCAGGACGGCCTCCATGCCAGGGATCTTCCGGGCGGCCTGGTTCCCGTGGGGCCCGAGGCGCGCCCCTCGCCTGCCGCCCTGCAGCGCGGCGCCCGCCGGAACGATGAGGTCGACGGGAACCGGGAAGGCGACGTCGCCGATCTTCACGGTCTTCTGCCAGATCCCGGGATCGACCCCGTTGCCCTGCTCGGCCGGCTCGAACCCGGCCGCTTCCATCAGCTCGCCGAGGAGAGGGGCGTCTCGGAGCAGGGCCGGGTCGATCGCGAGGTCGCCGTCCAGGGTGTGCTCGGCGACGGGCAGGGGGTTGGGCCCCGTCCGGACATAGACCGCCTGGGCGCCGGAGAGGACAAGCGCCTCGCTGTGCGGACCCAGGGCTTCAAGGGCGTCCAGCAGGACTCGCCGTGCTTGGACGTACTGCGGCGAGGGCGAGCGAGGGTCCACGATCAGGCCAGGTCTCTGAGGGAGCTGCGCCGCCACCTTGGTTCGTTCGCCGGCAGCCAATCCAGCAGGGCCTCCCCCTCGGCGGGCATCCTGCCCGTCCCCGTCATGCAGTCGACCGCCACCTGGGAGGGAGCGGCATACCGCAGGCCTTCGTCGATGGAGGTGCGGAGCCAGGCCACACTGTCTAAAGGCTGCAGGAGGATGACATTCGCCCCCTCGGAGGCCGGAAGCAGGCCGAGGGCCTGGGTGAGGGAAGGCGGCAGGTCGGAATATGCGAGGAGCAATGCCGGCGCCGCGACCGGCGCGAGGCGGACGGCCGCGAAGGACCCGGTGATCGCGATCCTGGTGGCGACCGCCTCGTCGTCGGCCAGGCGGGCGAGCAGGTCGTCGACGCCTTCAGGGGCGATGAAGGACGCCGGGGTGTTGCTGCGGAGGACGTCGTAAGTGGTCGACCACCGCCGCAGCAGGCCCGTGAGGTCGACGTCCTCTACGCGGCCGCGGCGGGAGCGCTCTATCAGCGCTTCGTCGTAGAGCGTCTCGAGGAGCTGCGAGGTGTAGCCCGGGGCGAGCTGCGCCGCCTCGGCGAGCTCCCGGACCCCGTACGGCGGTCTGACGTCGGCCAGAAGGCGGATAAGGCGGGACGCCCGTGGTCCCCGCAGTTGGGCCTTGGCGCGCGCCTTCGGGTTCGGGTTGCGTGCCTCTCCTTCGGTCTCCAGATAGACGGCGGGGCTCGACAGGCGGACGAGGGCGTTTCCGGTCAGGTCTATGTAGTTGATCCCCTGGCGGGCGAGGGTCTCCTGCGTCCCGCGGCTGAGCCACGGTGCGACGACCAAGAGCACGGTGGCGGTGTTGATGGAGCGCAATGCCTGCCCGAACCCCTGCAGGAGCTGGGCCGCCTCTCGGGGGGAGAGCGACTCCCGGGCCTCGACCACGATCGTGGCCATGTAGCCACCGGTCGCCTGCAGGGTCAGGTGCGCGGCACCGTCTTCGTTGCTCGGCCCCGGCGCCGAGTCCCGCAGCTCCCAGTCATCGGGGAGGCGCTTTCGCAGCCACGACAGCGCCTCCTCAACGAGAACCGTTCTGAACTCTTCCCTGTTCGCGATCATTGCAAACAGAAAGCTAGCAGGGTTTGTTCTTAAAAAACGCTTGTTAGCGAAATATGAGAACAGCGCTTTTTCCAGAACAAGGATCCGCGCACAAGTCGCGACTGAAAATTCACTGAAGCGGCACACCCGCGTCTTGTTCGGTGCGGACCTCCTCGGGAGGCTCGCACCGATGTCTCCTCCAAAGCCCATACGCGGCCGCCTTCTGCGGGTCGATGCTCCCGAATGGGAGCCCCTGCTCGACCTTGCGCCGGATCACGTCGTCGACTTCATGTGGATGGGGACCGTCCAGTTGACCGACGGGACTCGGATCCAGGCGTACAAGCACTACTGGACCAGGGACTATCTCCATCTTTCCGAGGACGGGCGAGCCTTCGTCTTCGTTCCCAAGACGCGATACGAAGAGGTCAACCCGCCCTGGCTGCTGATGCGGGTGCTGAGGACGGAGTTGGACTCAAGCCTGCGCTATTCTGTCAGACAGAATGTTTGGCCTGAGGAAGCCCGCATCACCTTCGCCCGGTCAGCCACCAAGCACCGGATCTCCCGCGAGCGATCGCTCTATGTC
>DASZDI010000009.1:0-2076 GCA_035942135.1 Solirubrobacterales bacterium
GTGCTGGGACGGCCCGCCGGGTCGCTGGAGGCGCGCGCCGCGCTCGGCTACCTGGCCGAGCTCTTCCGCTTCCCGGGCTGGTGCTCGGCGGACGAGCTGCTGCGCCTGCACCAGCGCCTCGCCGGCTCCAGCGGGGGCGAGGCGGAGCGGCGCGAGCTGCTCGACCTGGTCGAGCTCTCCGCCGCGGCCGACAAGCGGATCGAGGCGATGTCGAAGGGGATGCAGCAGCGGCTAGGGGTGGCCCAGGCGCTGATCGGCTCGCCGCGCCTGCTCCTGCTCGACGAGCCGACCAGCGCCCTCGACCCGGTCGGGCGGCGGATCGTCCGCGAGCTGCTCGAGGAGCTGCGCCGCCGCGAGGTCGCGGTCCTGCTCAACTCCCACCTGCTCAGCGAGGTCGAGTTGATCTGCGACCACGTCGCGATCATCGCCCGCGGGCGCCTGGTCAAGGCCGGGACCCCGCAGGAGCTGGCGGGGCCGGCGGCGGTCGAGGTCGAGACCGGCTCCGACGTCAGGGCCTTCGAGGGCGCGACCCGCGAGGACGCGCCGCGGATCGTTGCCGAGCTGGTCGCGGCCGGCGAGCGCGTCTACCGGGTCGAGGTCCGCCACAGCTCGCTCGAAGACGTTTACCTCGACGCGGTCGGCGGGGAGACGGGATGAGCGCCGCGCAGCTGCGCTCGGTGGCGACGGTGGTCGGCCTCTCGATCCAGGAGGGGCTCCGCAAGCGCGTCTTCCTCGTCGTGCTGGTGCTGACCGCCGGCTTCCTCGCGCTCTTCGGCCTCGGCGCCCACTTCGCCTTCAAGGACGTCGACGAATTCGCCGCCGGCGTGCCGGAGGTGCTCGACACCCACGCCTTCACCGGGGCGACGATCTTCGGCCTGGCGATGTTCGCGACGCTCTTCCTCGGCGCGGTGCTGGCGGTCTTCCTCACCCTCGGGGTGGTCCGCGGCGACGCCGAGTCGGGACTGCTGCAGCCGATCGTCGTCCGCCCGATCGGCCGCACGACGATGCTGGTCGCCCGCTTCGCCGGCGCCGCCGCGCTCTCGGCCGCCTACGTGGTGGTCGTCTACCTCGCCGCCTGCCTCATCACCGAGGCGACCGGCGACTGGACCCCGGACCACCTGCTCAGCCCGGCGCTGGGCCTGGCCCTGGGCGTGGCGATCATCGCCGCGCTCTCGCTGCTTGCCTCGACCGTGCTCTCAGCGACCGCGCAGGGGATCGTCGTCTTCATGGTCTTCGGCGCCGGGCTCACGGCCGGGCTGCTGGCGCAGATCGGGCACGCGATCAACTCCGACTCGCTGCACACGATCGGCCGGGTCGCGAGCTGGGCGCTCCCCTTCGAGGGCCTCTACGCGGCGAGCCTGCACGCGCTGATCTCCGGCACCTCCGGGCTGACCGGCGTGGTCCTGCAGCTGGGGCCGCTCGGCGGCTCGGAACCGGCCGGCCCCGGGCTGATCGCCTGGGCCTTCGCCTACCTGGTCGGCGTCCTCGCCCTCGCCGCCTTCGTCTTCTCGCGGCGCGATCTCTGAGACCCGCAAGCGCGGAACTCCGCGTACCTAAAACTTGCAGAGATTTCCGGCCGGAAGTCCAAAGGGGGATTTGGCCGGCGAGCCAGGGGTAGCCGACCTCCATGACGATCAGCTCAGCGACCGCACGCCTTCACCCCTCATTCGTCCTCGTCCTGGCCTCGGTGGCCACGGCTGCCCTGCTCCTCCTGCCGAGCAGCGCCTCCGCGGCCCCGTTGGTCGGCAAGGACGGCAAGATCCACGCCTGTTACAAGGCGAAGGGCAAGGGCAAGGGGACCCTGCGCGTCGTCCGCGGCGCCAAGGCGCGCTGCCCGAAGAAGTGGAAGAAGGTCTCCTGGTCCACCCGCGCGTTCCCAGGTCCGGCCGTGGCCGGACCCGCCGGACCTGCGGGGCCTCAGGGTGAGAAAGGGGCCCCCGGCACCGCCGGCAACGTCGTCGTCGAAGAGCTGGAAGCCAAAGTCTCCGAGCTGCTGACGAAAGTCGAAAGCCTGGAAGGCATCCTCAAAGGGGTCACCAACGCCGACCTCAAAAACGCGATCGCCAACACCCAGGC
>DASZDI010000010.1:0-6429 GCA_035942135.1 Solirubrobacterales bacterium
ACACTCAACAGCGAGCCATAGGCGAGCTGTGTCCGCAGAGGGCCTCCCGCTCCCCTGCGCCGCCCAGGTCAAAGCTTCTCTTGGATCAAGCGGTTGACCTCGCCGCCGTCGGCGCGGCCTTTGGTCTCGCGCATGACGGCACCGACGATGGCGCCGATCGCCTTGCCGTTGCCTTCGCGGATCTTCTCGACGGCGTCGGCGTTGTCGGCCATCGCCTTCTCGACGATCGCGGCCAGCTCGCCGTCGTCGGACATCTGCGCCAGGCCCTCGCGCTCGACGATCTCGGCCGGGTCGCCGCCTTCGGCGACGAGGATCGCGAGCACCTTCCTGCCGCTGCCGTGGGAGATCTTCTTCGCTGCGACCAGCTCGGCGAGGCGGGCGAGGCTCGCGGGCGGGACGCTCGGGTCGTCGAAGTCCTCCTCGATCTTCTGCTTGCGCAGCTCCGCGGTCAGGTCGCCGGTGATCCAGTTGGCGACGACGCGCGGCTCGACGTCGTTCGCCTCTCCGCAGACCGCCTCGAAGTAGCCGGCCACCTCCGGTTCGCGGGCGAGCAGCTTCGCGGGCTCGGGGTCCAGGCCCAGCTCCTTTTCGTAGCGCTCGATCCGCGCGACCGGCAGCTCGGGCAGCGCCTCGCGGGCCTCGCGCAGCATCTCCTCGCTCGGCGCCAGCGGGACCAGGTCGGGCTCGGGGAAGTAGCGGTAGTCGTGGGCTTCCTCCTTCGAGCGCAGCGGCGTCAGGGTGCCGCTTGCCGGGTCGAAGTGGAGGGTCTCCTGGGTCACCGTCCCCCCCGCCTCGATCAGCTCGCGCTGGCGCGCCAGCTCGGCTTCGATCCCGCGCTGGAGGAAGCGGAAGCTGTTCATGTTCTTCAGCTCGGTCTTGGTCCCGAGCTTTTCGCTGCCGGCCGGCCGCACGGAGACGTTGGCGTCGACGCGCAGGCTCCCCTCCTCCATGTTGACGTCGGAGACGCCGAGCTGGCGCACCGTCTCACGCAAGAGGCGCGCCCACTCGGCCGCTTCGGCGGCGCCGCGCAGGTCGGGCTCGGTGACGATCTCGACCAGCGGCGTGCCGCCGCGGTTGAAGTCGACCAGCGAGGCGTCGGAGCCCTGGATGCGACCGGACCCGCCGACGTGGATCGTCTTCGCCGCGTCCTCCTCGAGGTGGGCGCGGAGGATGCGGATATCGCCGAGCCGCCCGGCGCCGCAGATCGGTATGTCGTACTGGCTGATCTGGTAGGCCTTCGGACTGTCGGGATAGAAGTAGTTCTTGCGGTGGAAGATCGACCAGGGCGCGATCTCGCAGTCGAGCGCCAGCCCGATCTGCAGCGCGTAGCGGATCGCCTGCTCGTTCGGCACCGGCAATACGCCGGGGTGGGCGAGGCAGATCGGACAGGTGTGGACGTTCGGCTCGTCGCCGAACGACAGCTCACAGCCACAGAACATCTTGGTTTTAGTGGCCAGCTGGACGTGGATCTCCAGCCCGATCACCGCTTCGAGGTCAGCCATCCGATCCTCCCGGCCGGGCATCGAAGCCGATCCCCTGCTCGAGGGCATAGGCGGCGTCGAGCAGGCGCTGCTCGGCGAAGGCCGGGGCGGCGATCTGGAAGCCGACCGGCAGCCGCGGGCCGCCGCCCGCGGGCTCGGCGAGCCCGGCGGGGATCGAGATCGCCGGGATGCCGGCGAGGCTCATCGGCACCGTGAAGAAATCATTGAGGTACATGGCCAAGGGATCAGCCGTCTTCTCGCCCAGCTCGAAGGCGACCGAGGGCGCGGTCGGGGTGACGACGAAGTCGACCGTGCCGAAGGCGCCGCTGAAGTCCTCGGCGATCCGCGTCCGCACCTTCTGCGCCTGGCCGTAGTAGGCCTCGTAGTAGCCGGAGGAGAGCGCGTAGGTGCCGAGCATGATCCGCCGCTTCACCTCGGCCCCGAAGCCCTGCGAGCGGGTCGTCTCGTACATCTCGATCAGGTCGGCGTCCCCCCCGGCCCGCACCCCGTAGCGGACGCCGTCGTAGCGGGCGAGGTTGGAGGAGGCCTCGGCCGGGGCGATCACGTAGTAGGCGGAGATCCCGTGCTCGGAGCTCGGCAGCGAGACCTCGGCGATCTCCCCGCCGAGGTCCTCGATCTTCCGCAGCGTCGCCTCGAAGACCTCGCGGACGCCGCTGTCGAAGTCGTAGTCGGCCAGCTCGGTCGGGACGCCGAAGCGCAGGCCGGAGAGGTCCTCGCGGTCGGGCAGGGAGATCTCGCCGTCGAGACCGACCGAGGTCGAGTCGCAGGCGTCGCGGCCCTGGAGGATCCCCAGCAGCAGCGCCGCGTCCTTGACGTCGCGGGTCAGCGGCCCGCACTGGTCCAGCGAGGAGGCGAAGGCGATCATCCCGTAGCGGGAGATCGCGCCGTAGGTCGGCTTCAGGCCGACGATCCCGCAGAAGGCGGCCGGTTGGCGGATCGAGCCGCCGGTGTCGGTGCCGATCGACCACGGCGCGAGGCCGCCGGCGACGACCGCCGCCGAGCCGCCCGAGGAGCCGCCGGGGACCCGCCCGCGGTCCCAGGGGTTGAGGACGGGGCCGTAGGCCGAGTTCTCGTTCGAGGAGCCCATCGCGAACTCGTCCATGTTGGTCTTGCCGAGCACCGGCGCCCCCGCCTCGAGCAGCTTGCGGACCGCGGTCGAGGTGTAGGGCGGCCGGTAGCCCTCGAGGATGCGGGAGCCGGCGGTGGTCGGCACGCCCTCGGTGCAGAAGATGTCCTTGACGGCGATCGGGGCGATCGTGCTCTCCTCCACCGCGATCGCGCCGGCGTCATCGCCGTCGTTGCGCCAGAGGTAGGCGTTCAGCTCGTCCCCGGCCGCAGCCTCGCGCCAGGCGGCGGCGTACTCCTCGGCGGAGAGGTCGCCGGCGGCCATCGCTTCGCGCGCCTCGAGGGCGGTGAGGTCGAGCAGGCCCGGCATCTACTCGGCCTGCGGGGACGGTGCGCGGAAGGCGCCTTCAGAGGGTTCCGGCGCCGAGGCGAGGGCGACGTCGCGCGGCAGGCTCGGCCGCGGCTCGTCGGCGCGCAGCACGTTCTCCAGCGCGACCACGTGCGAGGTCGGCTCGACCCCCTCGAGGTCGAGGTTGCCGATCCGGTCGACGTGGTCGAGGATCCCCGAGAGCTCCCCCACCATCGTCTCCACTTCCTCCTCGGAGAGCCGCAGGCGGGCGAGCTTGGCGACG
Organism: Solirubrobacterales bacterium; assembly: GCA_035942135.1. Classification (GTDB taxonomy): domain Bacteria; phylum Actinomycetota; class Thermoleophilia; order Solirubrobacterales; family 70-9; genus VAYN01. The sequence continues at coordinate 3,200 of DASZDI010000010.1, forward strand.
TGCAGTACCTGGTCGCGGTCGATCATCAGCGGCGGATTCTAGGTGGGCATGGAAACTGGCTGCCTGGCCAGTTAGAGTCTCCCCGATGCAGGGGCCAGCGGCTGAGAGATTCGTCGTCCTCAACCTGCGCCTGCTCGCCGTCACCTTCGCCGTCGTCGGCCTCCTCTTCATCGCCGTGCCGAGCGGCGTCCTCGACGCCATCTCCGACCTCGGCGAACAGCTCGGCAACGACCACCGGGCGCCGCACACGCAGCAGTACCTCTGGCTGGCGCTGGCCTTCGCCTACATGGTCGTGATCACCGGCATCTGCCTGCTCGCCCAGGCCGACGTGGTCCGCTACCGGCCGCTGCTGCTCGTCCTCGCCGCCGGCAAGGCCGCCTCCTCGCTGGGCTCGCTCGCCTTCTTCCTGGTCCAGGAAGAGGTCTTCGCCTACCTGCTGAACTTCCTCGTCGACGGCTTCCTGGCGCTCTTCGCGCTCTCGCTATGGGTGCTGGCGGGACGGGTCGGCCGCCCCGCCGCGCCCGGTTGACAGCGCCCGCCAGGGCTCTCGGCCGCTGAGCAACGGACCCTGAGCGCGATCTGCGCGGCGATGGCGCCCGCCATCGACGGCCTGCCGGCGGCGGAGCGCGACGCCGACGTCTCCGGCCCGGTCGCCGAGTTCCTCCGCTCGGTCCCGTCGCCGGTGCTCTTCCGGCTCCGCCTCGGGCTGCGCGCCTTCGAGTGGCTGCCGTTCCCCTGGCGCTTCAGCCGCCTCGACCAGGAGGCGGCTGAGGACTTCCTCCACCGACTGGAGGGGTCGCGCTTCCCGCTCTACCACGACCTGCTGCTGATGGCGAAGATCTTCTCCACCCTCGGCTACGCGGTCCTGCCCGAGGTCGAGGCGAGAATCGGCGTCGAGACCAGCTGCGCGCTCGCCGACGGCTCGCTGCCGAAGCCGGCGGGGACGCTCGGCGACACCGAGGCGCGGGGCGAGGGCGAGGAATGCGACGTGGCGATCGTCGGCTCCGGCGCCGGCGGCGCGGTCGCGGCGGCGATGCTGGCCGAGGCGGGGCTGGACGTGCTCGTGCTCGAGGCCGGCGACCACTACAACCGCGACAGCTATCCCGCCGGGCGGCTGGAGGCGGTTGCCGAGCTCTATCGCGACGCCGGGCTGACGATCGCCGAAGGGCGGCCGCCGATCCCCGTCCCGGTGGCGAAGGTCGTCGGCGGCACCACGGTGATCAACTCCGGCACCTGCTTCCGCGCCCCCGACCCGGTCCTGGAGCGCTGGCGCTCGCGGTACGGGATCAAGTGGGCGACCGAGCTCGACGAGGACTTCGCCGAGGCGGAGGACTTTCTTCATGTGACCCAGCTCGACCCGGAGCGGATGGGCCGCAACGGGCAGCTGGCGATGGAGGGGGCCGCCGCGATCGGCGCCCGCGGCGCCCCGATCCACCGCAACGCCGGGAGCTGCGTGCAGTGCAGCTCCTGCCCGTTCGGCTGCTCGATCGACGCCAAGCGCGGCATGCACGTCAGCTATCTCCCCCGCGCCGTCGCCGCCGGCGCCCGGGTCCGCGCCGGGGTCGAGGCGAGGCGGGTCCTGACCGAGGACGGCCGGGCGGTCGGCCTCGCCTGCGCCGCCCGCGACGCCGGCGGGCGCACCCGTCCCTACGCCGTGCGCGCCAGGCGGGCGGTGATCGCCGCCGGCGGCGCCTTCGGGACGCCTGAGCTGCTGCTGCGCTCCGGTCTCGGCGGCTCCCAGGTCGGCCGCAACTTCCACATCCCCCCCGCCTGCTGGGTCGGCGCCCGCTACGAGGAGGAGGTGCGCGGCTGGGAGGGCGTGATGCAGCGCTTCTACGTCGACCAGTGGGAGGAGAGCCACCGGGTGCTGCTGGAGGCGACCTTCACCCCGCTCGCCTTCGGCGGCGCCTGGCTGATGGGAGCCGGGCGCGAGCACCAGCGCTCGATGCTCGACTTCGGCCACGTCGGCTCGATCGGCGTTCACCTCTGCGACCGCTCCGAGGGGCGGGTCGGCCTCGGCAACGGCGGCGCCCTGCGCGCCTCCTACGAGCTGACCGGCGACGACGCCCGCCGGATCGTCTTCGGGATCGCCCGCGCAGCCGAAGTCCACTTCGCCGCCGGGGCGAGCAAGGTCTACCCCAACATTCCGCGGGCGGGGGTGCTGAAGCCGGGTGACCTGCCGCAGTTCGAGGCGACCGTCTTCAAGCCTTCGGAGCTGCGACTCGAGGCCTTCCACCCGATGGGCACGGCGCGGATCGCCGCCGACCCCGGCGAGGGCGTCTGCGCGCCGGACGGGTCGGTCAACGGCACCCCCGACCTCTACGTCGCCGACGCCTCGCTCTTCCCGACCTCGGTCGGCGTCAACCCGATGATGACCGTGATCGCCTTCGCCAAGCAGGTGGCGCGAGGCATCGCGAACGACAGCGCCGGGCCCGCGGGGGCCCGGCGCGTGCCGATCGCTTCAGGCGACTCCTACTGAGCGGGGGGCGGACCGCCCTGGCCCGCCGGCGGAGGCGGAGGCGGCGGAGGAGACTGCGAGGGGGGCTGAGACGAGCCGGCGCCGGGACCGCCGCGGCCGCCGCCCGAGAAGCGATCGCCGACCTCGGCGAAGGAAGAGCCCTCTTCCTGCATCGCCCGGTAGCCGCCGTAGGCGACGAGGGCGGAGAGGATCAGGCCTAGGAAGACGGCCCACTCACGGTCGGCCCCGCCCGGCGGGTCGACGATCCGGTAGAGGACGAGCAGCGTGCAGAGGCCCCCGAGAACCGCGACCACCGCGTTGAGCGGGAAGTCGATCGCGGCGTCCGCGGCCTTGACCAGCGCCGACCCGACCGCGACCAGCACGGTGACGAAGAGGACCAGGTCGATGAAGTCGAACGACTCCCAGGCGTTGAAGCTGAGGTCGATGCTGATGCCCAGTTCGTTGCCCGGGGTGTCGAAACCGAACCAGGCGAAGAACATCGAGATGAAGAGCACGATCGCCGCGACCCCGGCGATCTTCTCTCCCTGAGTCAAGCGGTCTACGTCCATTCCATCCTCCATCGGTAGCAAGTTCCTTGACGTAATACGGCACAAAAAGCCGAATACCTTGTCCAGGGCCTCCTGGCCAAGCAATGCAAGGACGCAGGGAGGTCGAAATAGCAGCGCTCATGAGTATCCGGTTCGCTCAGGCCGCAATGTCGCCGGTGATCTCGGCATAGGTGCTCGGGGCATGTGCGGCCCCGAGTCCGAGC
>DASZDI010000011.1:0-3492 GCA_035942135.1 Solirubrobacterales bacterium
GAGCGTGACAGGCGCGTGTCGAGGTGCTTCGGCCCCGACTGATCGGCCGTAATGAACGGCAGGTTGATCTGCGTCTCCTGCGTGGTCGAAAGCTCGACCTTGGCCTTCTCCGCAGCCTCGTAGAGGCGCTGGAGCGCCATCTTGTCCTGAGACAGGTCAATGCCCTGCGAGGCCTTGAACTCCTTGACCATCCAGTCGACGATCGCCTTGTCGAAGTTGTCGCCGCCGAGGTGGTTGTCGCCGGCCGTCGCCTTCACCTCGAAGACGCCGTCGCCGATCTCGAGGACGGACACGTCGAAGGTGCCGCCGCCGAGGTCGAAGACGAGGATCGTCTGGTCGGCTTTCTCCTTGTCGAGGCCGTAGGCGAGCGAGGCGGCGGTCGGCTCGTTGATGATCCGCTTCACCTCGAGCCCGGCGATCTTGCCGGCGTCCTTGGTCGCCTGGCGCTGGTCGTCGTTGAAGTAGGCGGGGACGGTGATGACGGCGCTGTCGACCGTGTCGCCGAGCTTCGCTTCGGCGTCGGCCTTCAGCTTCTGCAGGATCATCGCGCTGATCTCCGGCGGGCTGTACTGCTTGCCGCGCGCGTCGACGCGGACGTCGCCGTTGGGGCCGGCCTCGACCTGGTAGGGGACGATCGTCTCCTCCTCTTTGACTTCGGCCTCCTTGCGGCCCATGAAGCGCTTGATCGAGAAGATCGTGTTCTCCGGGTTCATCACCGCCTGCCGTTTGGCGACGGTGCCGACGAGACGCTCGCCGCCCTCGGTGAAGGCGACCACGGACGGGGTCGTGCGCCCGCCCTCCGCGTTCTCGAGCACGGTGGGCTCGCCACCCTCCATTACCGCGACGCACGAGTTGGTCGTGCCGAGGTCGATACCGATCGTCTTTGCCACTTTTCCGCCTACCTCCAGGGGTTTCGTTGTTCAAGCCTAAGAAATCTAAGTGAGAGTAAAGCAGATTATCGATTGATTGCAAGGGGCCGGAGGGAGGTGGAGCGATTCATTCCGGCTCGAACCGGGTTAGAGCAGATGGGAGGCCGGAACAACGAGGAGGAAGAACTTGAGTTACGTATCGAGAAGCAGCCGCCGGGCGATCGCCCTCACGGTTGCCGCACTGATGGTCATGGGGCTTTTCGCGGGCAGTGCCGTCGCGAAGTTCGGCAAAGGGAGCGTCGTCAACACGATGACGCGCAACCTCTACCTGGGGGCCGACCTGACCCCCGCGATCGCCGCCAAAAACACCAACGAATTCGTCGAGGCCAACGGCCAGATCCTGCGCGAAGTGACCGCCAACAACTTCCCGGTCCGCGCCAAGGGCCTGGCGAGGGAGATCCTCAAAAAGCGCCCCGACCTGGTCGGCCTGCAGGAGGTCGCGCTCTGGCGGGTGGGGCCGCCCAGCCTCGAACCGCTCCTCGGCAGCGGCGGGCCCACCGCCTCCACCGTCCGCTACGACTACCTGGACCTCCTGCTCGACCAGCTGAACAAGGGCAAGAAGCGCTACCGGGTCGCCGTCGTCCAGGAGGAGTTCGACTTCGAGGCTCCCGCCAACGAGAACGGCGCTCCGGGCGACGGGCCGAACGGGTTCGTCAAAGACGCGGAGATCAACGGCCGCCTGACGATGCGCGACGTGATCCTCGTCCGGCGCGGCGCCGGCGTCGTCACCAGCCGCCCGCGGAAAGGCAACTTCCAGAACCTGCTGGTGGTGAAAGTCTCCGGGGTCGAGGTCAAAGTCGCCCGCGGCTGGACGGCGATCGACGCCAAGGTCCGCGGCAGCAAGAAGTTCCGCTTCGTCAACACCCACCTCGAGGCGTTCGACGACGAGACCCAGGTGCCGAGCATCCGCGCCCTGCAGGCGGGGGAGTTGGTCGCCCCGGGCGGGCCGGCGACGACGAAGCTGCCGGTGATCCTGCTCGGCGACCTCAACTCCGACGACGACACCGTCGCCGCCGGCGATCGCCAGGCCTACCAGGCCCTGGTCAAAGCCGGGATGCGCGAGCGCAGCACCGACGACCCGCTCAGCTGCTGCATCAAGTCGAGCCTGCTCGCGGAAGGGGCCGGGGGCAGCATCGACGACTTCGACCACCAGGTCGACCACGTGATGACCCGGGACCCGAAGAAGGTGAAGCTGCTCGGCTCCTCGGTCACCGGCCGCAAGCCGGTCAACGGGTACTGGAACTCGGACCACGCAGGGGTATTCAGCTCGCTGTTCCTGCTGCGGTAGCGAGTCGACGTAGGTGAGGGGCGGGCTGCGGCCCGTCCCTCGCTTCTCTGCCGCGGCGCTCTAACCGCTGCCGGCGGTGCGGGCGACGAACTCGGAGACTTCTTCGGCCTGTTCTTCGTTGAGGATGCCGCCGGGCATCCGGCCCGGGGTGGTGGTGCTGTCGACGCCCACTTTGATCGCGTTGAGGACGCGGCCTTCGAGCTGATCCTGGGATTCTTCGATCGATTTCCGGTCGCCTTCCGGCGGGCCGGTGGGGGCGAGCAGCTCGTCGAGGTTCGGCGCGTAGTTGCCGTCGGTGCCGGCGCTGTAGAGGGCGTGGCAGTTGCCGCAGTTGACGACGAAGAGGGACTGGCCGCTCTTCAGGCTGGAGGGGACGCCGGCCTCGCTCTCCCCGTCGCCCTTGGCGCGGAAGGCCAGCCAGGGGATGACTACGGCGAGGACGAGGACGAGGATCCCGAACCAGATGAAGGTGCGCTTGCTCATTCGGCGGCGCGCATACTACTGGCGCTCGCACCTGCGCGGTTCTCGCGGTACCAGGGGCACATCCTCCGCAGCGCGCACTCCCCGCAGCGCGGTTTCGGGCGGCAGACGGCGCGGCCGTGCCGGATCAGGTTGACGTGCAGCTCGTAGGCGTCCTCCGGGGGGACGACCGCCAGCATCTCGTCGTGGGCCTTCTCGAAGGAGGCCTTGGCCGGGAAGAGGCCGAGCCGGCCGCCGACGCGGTGGACGTGGACGTCGACCGGGACCTCGGGGATGCCCCAGGTGAACATCAGCACGCAGGCGGCGGTTTTGCGGCCGACGCCGGGCAGCTCGAGGAGGAACTCGAGCGACTCCTCGCGCGAGGCGGTCTCGGTCCAGTCGAGGTCGGGAGGCTCGCCGAGCTGCTCGAGGATCGCCTGGATCCGCGGCGCCTTCTGCCGCGCCAGCCCGCCGGGGCGGATCGCCTCCTCGAGCTCGGCGACCGGTGCGTCCCGCACTTCCTCCCAGGAGGGGAAGCGCTCCCGCAGCCGCGCGAAGGCGACGTCGCGGTTGCGGTCGTTGGTGTGCTGGGAGAGGACGGTCTTGACCAGCTCCGCGATCGGGTGCCCATGCGGCTCCTCCTCCGGCACCCCGTACATCTCCCGCAACCGGTCCCGCACCACCCGCACCCGTCGCCTCTCCGGCCGCCTCCAGCTCACCGCCTGGACCCTAATGACCCGCCTCCCCCGACTTGAGCCCAAGAGCAACCCCCCGCTCCCGTTCCGTGGTTCCTTTTGCACGGCATGGGTGCAAAAG
>DASZDI010000012.1:0-2348 GCA_035942135.1 Solirubrobacterales bacterium
GCGCGTGGTCGAGCTGGCGAGCCTGGCGGTGGCCCGGCGGGCGGGCGTCGCCGACGCCGAGGTGGCGGCGACGATGCGCAGCCTCGGCTGCGAGGGCGGGGCGACGATGCTGGAGATGCCGCAGTTCGGGGTCTCCTCCTCCGCCGTGCGCGAGCGTGCCAAGCAGGGCCGGCCGCTGCGCTACCTCGTGCCGGAGCCGGTCGCCCGCTATGTCGAGGACAATGGGCTCTACCGATGAACCAGGCACAGGCACGATCAGAGCAGTTGGCGCGGCAGCTGGCCGCGGTCGCGGACGACAAAAAGGCCGAGGACGTGGTCGTCCTCGACATGCGGGGCCTGGTCGCCTACACGGACTTCCTGGCGATCTGCACCGCTCGCAGCGACCGGCAGGCGCGGGCGATCGTCGACGAGGTGCGGGTGCGGGTGAAGCGGGAAACCGGCCTGCTGCCGGGCGGCGTCGACGCCGGCGGCGAAGCGGGCTGGACGATCCTCGACTACCTCGACTGCGTCCTCCACGTCTTCACCCCCGAAGCGCGCGACCGCTATGGCCTCGAGGACCTCTGGCACGAGGCCCCGCGTCTGGAGCTCGACCTCGACGCCCCGGAAGCCCCCTCGGCCGCCAGCGCCTGAGCGGCGCCCCGCTCGGGCGTGTGCCCTGGGCTGCAGCGCCTTTCTCAAGCCACTCTGAGCGCTGAGAACCGCAACGCCTGTGGATCTACGGTGCTGGTGCCGGAGGTTCCCAAAGGTCGCTGCGATCTAACCTGAGCCCCGTGAGCGTCCGTTCCTCCGTCGCGATCGTCGCCGTTGTGGCCGTCGTCGGCTTGCTCACCTATGGGTTGCTGAGCAAGGGCGACCCCAGTCTCGCGATCGGCGATCCCGTCCCCGCGATGACGCTGCCCAAGCTCGAAGGCAAGGGCGAAGAATCGCTCGCCGGCTACCGCGGCCGCTGGGTGCTGGTCAACTTCTGGGCTTCTTGGTGCCTCCCCTGTCGCGAGGAGTCGCCGGCGCTGGAGGAATTCCAAAAACGGTACGGCGGTGTCGATTTCACGATCCTCGGTGTCGATAGCCGCGACCTCAGCAGTGACGGCAAGGCCTTTGTCGACCGCTACGGGATCAGCTATCCCCAACTGCGCGACGGTAATGGCGAGGCCGCCCAGGACTTCGGCACCACCGGCGTCCCCGAGAGCTTCTTGATCGATCCGAAAGGGCGGCTGCGGTTGCGCCTGGTCGGGCCGGTGGCGACCGATGATCTGCGCGAAGAAGTGGCGCCGCTGCTGCCGCAGAAAGCGAGTTCGTGAGTTAGGCGGCTGTGAAGCCGCATCCTCCGTACTTGTGTGACGAAATACCGTCCGAGCGCGCCCATACGGTGCCGCCCATGAACGGTTTCAAGCGGTCCTTCTTCGGCTATCGGCGCTTCGAGGTGGAGGAGGCGATCAACGCCCGTGACGCCCGCATCCTCGGGCTGGAGCTGAGGGCGGATGCCCAGCGCGAGGCGGTTGCTTCGCTGGAAGGGGAGACCGCGACGCTCTCCGGGATGGTGATCGAGCGCGAGCGTGAGATCCGCCTCCTCGGCGAGCGCCTGCGCGAGGCGAATGAGTGCCACGACCGCAGCATCGCCTCGCTGGAGGCGATCACCGCCCGGCTCGAGGAGCTGGAGTCCCAGGCCCGCGGCCAGGCGACCCGGATCCGGATGAAAGCGCTGCGCGAGGCGGTCGAGGTGAGCAGGAAGGTCCAGGCCCTGACCGAGGCCGAGGCCGCCCAGCAGGGCGAGGCCAACGGCAACGGCGCCGCCCCGGCCGCGCCTGCCGAGGAGGGCCTCTACGAGGGCCAGGTCAAGCTCGAGATCGGGCCGCTCGACGATTTCTCGCAGCTGGTCGGCTTCGAGGACGCGGTCGGCCAGATCGGCGCCTCGGAGATCTCCGTCGAGCGCTTCTCCGAGGGCCGTGCCACCTTCTCGATGCAGCTCGACGAGCCGGTCGACCTGCTGCGCGAACTCGAGGAGCTCTCGAGCCTCGACTTCAAGGTCCGCCACAACGCCCCGGACAACCTGATCCTCGACGTCGACGAGGACCAGGGCCCGGAGCAGCGCGCCGCGTAACCACGGAGCGGCGCTAAACTTCGCCCTGTGAATGGGGCTGTAGCTCAGCTGGAAGAGCGCATCGCTGGCAGCGATGAGGTCAGGGGTTCGAGCCCCCTCAGCTCCACTCAAAGGTTCGGAGTCGAACCCCGGCGAAAGTCGAGTTTGGGACGGCTGGCCACTTCTTCGAGTCGCTGAGCCAGGTCATCACGGAGCAGCGTGGCGTAGATATCGGTTAGCTGCACGCCTCCACCCCCGCCCGGTCCCACAA
>DASZDI010000013.1:0-4888 GCA_035942135.1 Solirubrobacterales bacterium
CAGGCGCGCGGGCGGATGGGCGAGATCCTCCACCGCGAGTCGCAGGTCGAGGCCGACCTGGTGATCGCGGTGCCGGACTCGGGCAACGCCGCCGCGCGCGGCTACGCCAAGGCGTCCGGGATCCCGCAGGACGACGGCTTCGTCAAGAACCGCTACGTCGCGCGCACCTTCATCCAGCCCGGCCAGGAGCTGCGCAAGCACGGCCTGCGGCTGAAGTTCACCCCGCTGCCGGAGATCGTCGCCGGGCAGCGCCTGGTCGTCGTCGACGACTCGATCGTGCGCGGCAACACCACCCGCCAGATCGTCGGCATGCTGCGCGATGCCGGGGCGAGCGAGATCCACCTCCGCATCTCCGCCCCGCCGATCCGCAATCCCTGCCACTACGGCGTCGACATGTCGACCCGCGAGGAGATGATCGCCCACAACCGCTCGATCGACGAGATCGCCGACGAGCTCGAAGCCGACAGCCTCGCCTACCTCTCGATGGCGGGCGTCTACGAGGCGATCGAAGGCGATCCCGGCGAGCACTGCGACGCCTGCTTCAGCGGCAACTACCCGCTCGGCGACCCCGACGAGGCCGACGGCAAATTCGCCCTGGAAACGATCGCCGCCGCCGCGTCGTAGCGGACCAGCTCCAGCCCGAACCAGACGATCGCCGGCGAGGCAAGCAGGATCGCCCGTCTGCAGTGGGCCATCGCCCAGCCGGTGGCGACGAGGACGGCAAGCGCGCCCAGGCCCCCGTAGCCGAAGCGACGGGCGACCGCGCGCATCCGCTGCAGGTAGAGAACTCCCTGCCAGAGGCCGTGCTCGCTCACGTTCGCGGCCTAGCCCGCGGCTCCGAACGTAGTTGTTCCCGCATACCGGGAAGAAGTACGTTCGCTCCACCCGGAGCAGTGCGGCAAGATGCGCTGGTGAGCGCGTTCCGCATCGTCGTCCTCGCCTCGGGCAGCGGCACCAACCTGCAGGCGATCCTCGAGAAGCTGCACGGGCCGGGGCTGGTCGAGGTGGTCGGGGTCGGCTCTGACAAGCCGGGGGCCGGGGCGCTGCGACGCGGCCGCATCGCCGGGATCGAGACCGGGACCTTCGCCGCCGCCGACTACGCCGACCGGGCGGCGCGCGACGAGGCGATGGGCGACTGGATCGAGGCGCGCCGGGCCGACCTCGTCGTCCTCGCCGGCTACATGCAGCTGCTGAGCCCGTCCTTCGTCGGCCGCTTCCGCAACCGCGTCGTCAACATCCACCCCGCCCTGCTGCCGGCCTTCCCCGGGCTCGACGCGATCGGCCAGGCGCTTGCCGCCGGGGTGCAGACCACCGGCGTCACCGTCCACTTCGTCGACGAGGGCGTCGACACCGGCCCGGTGATCGCCCAGCGCGAGGTGCCGGTGCCCGCCGGGGTCGGGCGCGAGGAGCTGGAGGCGGCGGTCCACGCGGTCGAGCACGAGCTCTATCCGGAGGCGATCCGCATGATCGCGGAGGGCCGGGTTAGGATCGACCCCAGCGACCCGCGGACGGTCGCGATCGATGACTGAGCCCGCCGCCGACACCCAGCAGGAGATCGTCAACGACGGTCAGGTGCGGGTGCGCCGGGCGCTGATCTCGGTCTCCGACAAGACCGGCGTCGCCGACTTCGCCAAGGGGCTGGCGGCGCTCGGGATCGAGGTCCTCTCCACCGGCGGCACCGCGACGGCGCTGCGCGAGGCGGGGATCGAGGTCACCGACGTCTCCCAGTTCACCGGCCAGGAGGAGATCCTCGGCGGCCGGGTGAAGACTCTGCACCCGCGGCTGCACGCGGCGCTGCTGGCGCGGCGCGGCGACTCCGAGCACATGGCGACGCTGGAGCGCGAGGGGATCGAGCCGATCGACGTCGTCTGCGTCAACCTCTACCCCTTCGAGCAGACCGTCGCCGGCCACGAGGTGGCGCCGGAGGTGGCGATCGAGAACATCGACATCGGCGGGCCGACGATGATCCGGGCGGCGGCGAAGAACCACGAGAGCGTCGCGGTCGTCGTCAAACCCGAGTCCTACGATGCCGTCCTCGCCGAGCTGGAGGAGACCGGCGGGGAGATCTGTGCCACCACCCGCCACTGGCTCGCCAACGAGGCCTTCGCCCAGACCGCGCGCTACGACGCCGCGATCAGCCGCTGGTTCTCGACCGAGTACGAGGACTTCCCGGAGCACGTCGCGGTCGCCTACGAGAAGGTGCTCGACCTCTCCTACGGCGAGAACCCGCACCAGCGGGCGGCGCTCTACTCGGAGGCGGGCGTGCGCAGCCACATCCTCTCGCGGGTCTCCAAGCTCCACGGCCGCGCTCTCTCCTTCAACAACGTCCTCGACTACGACTCGGCGCGCAGCCTGGTCGGCGACTTCGAGTCCCCCGCCTGCGTGATCGTCAAGCACAACAACCCCTGCGGGGTGGCGATCGGCGAGGACGCGCTGGAGGCCTACCTGAAGGCTCTCGCCTGCGACCCGATCTCCGCCTACGGCGGCGTCATCGCCCTCAACCGGCCGGTCGGCCGCGAGCTGGCCGAGAAGCTGCACGAGAACTTCGTCGAGGTGCTGAGCGCGCCCGGCTACGAGGACGGCGCCCTCGAGGTGCTGCAGCAGAAGGAGGCGATCCGGATCCTTGACGAGGAGGAGCGCCGCCAGGCCAATCCGACCGAACGCGACGTCAAGCGCGTGCTGGGCGGGCTGCTGATCCAGGACCGCGACGGCGACCCCGAGCCGCGCGAGCTGATGGAGGCGGTCACCAAGACCGAGCCGACCGAGCAGCAGTGGCGCGACATGTGCTTCGCCTGGACCGTCAGCCGCCGGGTCCGCTCCAACGCGATCGTGATCGCCAAGGACGGTGCGACCCTCGGCATCGGCGCCGGTCAGATGAGCCGCGTCGACTCCGTCCGCCTTGCGGTCGAGAAGTGCCGCGAGGCCCGCGGCGAGGAGGCCGCCTCCCTCCTAGCCGGTTCCGCCCTCGCCTCCGACGCCTTCTTCCCCTTCGCCGACGGCCCCGAGCTGGCGATCCAAGCCGGCACCACCGCCGTGATCCAACCCGGCGGCTCCAAACGCGACGCCGAGGTGATCGAGGCCTGCGAGAGCGCCGGCGTGACGATGGTCTTCACCAAGCACCGCCACTTCCGGCACTAGTAATTCTGCTTATCTGCCGAGTTAAAGTTCCCGCTTCCGTTAATTCTTCACTTAAGAGGAATTGGAGGTGCTATTGATCTCCTTATTGTTATTCTTGTATTCCTCTTATCTGCTGAATAAAGGCTCCCGTGCGACTTAACTCCTCCGATAAGAGGAATTATGAGAATCGAAAGAACGAACAGCGATGAGGCCGTGCTGGCAGAGTTGGGGCGCCGCTTGGCCCGCGGCAGGCTGGAGCGAAACCTGACCCAGGAGCAGTTGGCCCGGGAGGCGGGCATCTCGAAGGCGACGGTCGAGAGGCTTGAGGCCGGCCAACCGGTCAACTCGACGAGCCTGATCCGGGTCCTCCGGTCCCTCGATCGACTCGAGGGGCTGGACGTGTTGGTGCCCGAGCCCCTGCCGAGCCCGATCGAGCGCATCCGACTCAAAGGCCGTGAGCGCCGGCGCGCTGCCGGATCGCGCGGCGCAGGTCGCTCTCAGAAAACCCAACCCTGGACCTGGGCAGACAGCGGGGGCGGATGAGCGAAGACGCCGAAGTCAACCTCTGGGGTCGCACGATCGGAGCGGTCTCCCTCGAACCCGGAGAGAGCGCAGCCGTCTTCCAATACGACCCTGACTTCGCCGAAAGCGGCATCGAGGTGGCGCCGCTGGCGATGCCGCTGCGCAACGAGCCCTACGTGTTTCCGGAGCTCTCGTACAAATCGTTCAAGGGGCTGCCGGGGTTGCTCGCCGACTCCCTGCCGGACCGCTACGGCAACGCGCTGATCGACACCTGGCTGGCGGGGAAAGGGCGAGCGCCCGAGAGCGCGAATGCGGTCGAGCGGCTCTGCTACACCGGCACGCGCGGCATGGGGGCACTGGAGTTCGCCCCGGTCAAAGGCCCGAACCCGTCGGCCGATGCCGACATCCAGATCGCCGAGCTGGTCGAGCTGGCGTCCAGCATCCTCAGCGAGCGCGACGGGTTCGAGACGGCGCTCTCCCCCGGACAGGAGGAAGAGGGCCTGCTGGAGATCCTCAGCGTCGGCATGTCGGCCGGGGGGGCGCGGGCCAAGGCGGTGATCGCCTGGAATCCGGTTACGAACGAGGTGCGGTCGGGGCAGGTACCGGCTGCCCGGGGGTTCGAGCATTGGCTGCTGAAGTTCGACGGAGTCGGCGACCGCAGCCGCGAGGTCTTCAACGGGCCCGAAGGGTTCGGCGCGATCGAGTACGCCTACTCGCTGATGGCCGGGGCGGCGGGAGTGGAGATGAGCGCGTGCCGCCTGTTCGAGGAGAACGGGCGCCGGCACTTCATGACCCGCCGCTTCGACCGGCCCGACCCCGACGGCAAGCTGCACATGCAATCGCTGGCCGCCATGCGGCACTTCGACTTCAACCTCGCCGGCGCCAACTCCTACGAGCAGGCGCTGATGACGATCCGCCTGCTCGGCCTCTCAATGGACGCGGTCGAGGAGCAGTTCAGGCGGATGGCCTTCAACGTCGTGGCCCGCAACCAAGACGACCACGTGAAGAACATCGCCTTCTTGATGGAGCAGGACGGGGCGTGGTCGCTCTCGCCTGCCTTCGACGTCAGCTATGCCTACGCGCCGGAAGGCGAATGGACCGGCCGGCACCAGATGTCGCTCAACGGCAAGCGTGACAGCTTCGTCGTCGAGGACTTCGCCCAGTGCGCCGCGATGGCCTCGATGAAGCGCGGCCGTGCCCACACGATCCTCGACGAGGTCTGCGCCGCGGTCGCCGACTGGCCCTCCTT
>DASZDI010000014.1:0-4185 GCA_035942135.1 Solirubrobacterales bacterium
CCCTCCGACCCGGGGTACACCTTCCGCTTCGTCCCCGAGGCGACCCGGACCATGTGCTCGGGGTCGAGCGGGAAGCGCTCGCCCTCGATCTCGATCTCGCCGCCGCCGCGGATCGCCATGAAGACCTCCTCCTGGCCGTCCTCGGCGTGGTCGTGCTCGGGGTAGTCCGGATAGTCCGGTGGCATGTCGATCACCTGCAGCCCGAACGACTCGACCCCCAGCTCGGCCCGAGCCCTTTTGAAGGCCCCGAAGTACACCGCCTCCATCTCGTCGATCGTCTTCACCGCGTACTCGCCCATCTCGGCCTCCTCGTGGTTCGTGCGCGACCGGCTTCTCCAGTCGCCTGAACGAACGTTCGTGCTTTTTTATACCCTGTGTCTGTGAGCCCCGTCACCGAGAAGGGCAGTCAGACCCGCGCCTCGATCCTCGACCGCGCCGTCGACCTCGCCTCCGTCGAGGGCCTGGAGGGGCTGACGATCGGTCGGCTGGCGGCGGAGCTGCGGATGAGCAAGAGCGGCCTCTTCGCCCACTTCGGCTCCAAGCAGGAGCTGCAGCTGGCGACGATCGCCGCCGCCGCCGGGCGCTTCAAAGCCGCGGTGGTCGACCCGGCGCTGGCCCTGCCCGACGGAGCGCCGCGGTTGCGGGAGATGGCCGAGCGCTACCTCGACCAGCTCGGCGACTACCCGGGCGGCTGCTTCTGGGCCGCCACCTCGGCCGAGTACGACGACCGCCCCGGACCGGTCCGCGACGCGATCGCCGGCGCCCTCGACGCCTGGCTGGGGGAGATCGAGCGCCAGGCCCGGATCGCCGGCGTCGAGCGCCCGGAGCGCTTCGCCTTCGAGCTCTTCTCGCTGGTGATGGGGACCAACGCGCGCTACCGGCTGAGCGGCGACGAGCGGGTCTTCGACTACGCCCGCGAAGCGCTGGAGCGGCTCTGCGCGGAGCTGCCGGGATGAGCGCCGCCGCCGACTTCGCCGAGCGCTTCGCGGCCTACTGGCGGGCGCCCTCGGTCGACGGCCTCGACGCGCTCTTGGCGCCGGACGTGCGCCTCGAGGCGCCGCTGACCCCGACCACCCACGACCTCCGGAGCGGCAAGCGCGTCTTCGCCAGGCTGCTGCGGCTCTTCCCCGACCTGACCGGCGTCGTCCATCGCTGGGGGGAGACCGAGGACGGAGTCCTGATCGAGTTCACGCTGTCGGGGACGGCGGGCGGGGCGCCGGTCTCGTGGGATGCCGTCGACCGGTTCGTCCTCCGCGAGGACGGCTTGGCGACGGTCCGCGTCAACTACTTCGACAGCGTCCGGCTGATCGCCGTCCTCGCCCTGCGCCCCCGCGCCTGGCCCGCGCTCCTGCGCGGTCGCCGCAGGGTTTGACCGCAACCCGGATCGGCTAGAAGCACGAGATGGACGTCGCGATCGGCCTCCCCAACGCAGTGCCCGGCACCACCGGCGCGCAGCTGACCGAGTGGGCGCGGCGGGCGGAGGCGCGCGGCTTCTCCAGCCTCGGCACGATCGACCGCATCGCCTACCCGAACCTGGAGCCGCTGACCTCGCTGGCCGCGGCGGCGGCGGTGACCGAGCGGATCGGCCTCGCCACCACGGTCCTGCTGGGGCCGCTGCGGGTCAACCCGGTGGCGCTGGCGAAGCAGGCCCTCAGCGTGCATTCCCTCTCCGACGGCCGTCTCACCCTGGGGATCGGGATCGGCGGCCGCGACGACGACTACGAGATCGCCGGCGTCGAGACGGGGACCAGGGGCAGGGACCTCGACGCGATCCTGGCGCGGGTCAAGGAGGTCTGGGAGGGCGACCGGATGGGGCCCGAGACCGGCTCCTCACCGCGGGTCCTCGTCGGCGGCTCGGTCGAGGCGTCCTTCGAGCGCGCTGCCCGCCACGGCGACGGCTGGATCGCCGCCGGCGCCCCGCCGGACCAGTTCGCCCAGTGGCGCGAGCAGTTCGAGTCGACCTGGTCGGCGTCGGGCCGCGACGAGGCGCCGCAGAACGCGGCCCTCGCCTACTTCTCGCTCGGCGACCGCGCCGAGGAGGAGGCCGAGGCCTACCTCACCGACTACTACGCGTGGCTCGGCGAGGAAGTCGCCGGCTTCATCGCCGGCTCCGCCGCCAAGGACCCCGAGACCGCCCGGCAGTACGTGGCCGGCTTCGAGCAGGCCGGCTGCCAGGAGCTCTTCCTCTTCCCGAGCTCCAGCGACCCACAGCAGGTCGACCTGCTCGCCGACGCGCTCGGCATGTAGCCGCGTTCATACTCGCGCCATGCCCGAGGCCCGGATCGAGGTGCGGCTGCGCCCCCGCGGCCACGCCGACGAGCTGCTCGGCACCGTCGACGGCGTCCTCCAGGCGAAGGTCTCGGCGCCGCCCGTCGACGGCAAGGCGAACCGCGCCCTCTGTCGCCTGGTGGCGAAGCAGGCGGGCGTCGCCCCCTCGCGCGTCAGCGTCCTCCGCGGCGATAAGTCCCGCCAGAAGCTGCTGCTGGTCGAAGGGATCGACGAGCCGACGCTGATGGAGCGGCTCGGCGTCGACTGACCCGAACGCACTTCTTCCCGGTATGCGGGAACAACTACGTTCACTCCCTACACTCGCCGCATGGACCGCGAGCTCTTGCAGACGACCCTGGCCGAGGTCGGCGAGCCCTCCTACCGCGCCGGGCAGGTGTGGGAGTGGGTCGCGCGCGGCGTCCGCTCCTACGCGGAGATGACCAACCTGCCGGCGGCGCTGCGCGAGCGGCTGGAGGCGGAGGTGCCGCTCTCGACGCTGACGGTCGCGACCGAGGCCAAGTCCGACGACGGCACCGTCAAGACCCTCTTCCACACCGCCGACGGCCGGCCGATCGAGGCGGTGCTGATGCGCTACCGCGACGGCCGCCGCTCGGTCTGCCTCTCCTCGCAGTCGGGCTGCCCGCTCACCTGCACCTTCTGCGCCACCGGCCAGATGAAGTTCGGCCGCAACCTCGAGGTCGACGAGATCCTCGACCAGGCGCTCCACTTCCGCCGGACCGAAGAGATCGACCACGTCGTCTTCATGGGGATGGGAGAGCCGACGATGAACGTCGACAACGTCCTCGCCGCCTGCGAACGGCTGCCGGACCTCGGCGTCACCCACCGCCGCACCGCGATCTCCACGGTCGGCTGGGTGCCGGGGATCGACCGTCTCGCCGAGTGCGAGATGCCGGTCAGCCTCGCCCTCTCCCTGCACGCCCCCAACGACGGCCTGCGCTCGCAGATCATGCCGGTCAACGAGCGCTACCCGATTAGGGAGGTGCTCGCCGCCTGCGACCGCTACCGCGCCAAGCGCCGTCGCAAGGTCTTCGTCGAGTACGTGATGCTCGACGGCGTCAACGACCACCCCGAGCACGCCCGCGAACTCGCCGCCCTGCTCGACCCCCGCGTCTACAAGGTCAACCTGATCCCCTACAACCCGACCGGCACCTACGACGGCTCCCCACCGGAGCGGATCGAGGCCTTCCGCGCGATCCTCGCCGAGCACCGCATCACCGCCACCATCCGTCTCACCCGCGGCCGCGACATCGACGCCGCCTGCGGCCAGCTCGCCGCCTCCGCCGCCTGAGCCCGGGCTTGCGAATCTGGTCGGAGAAAATTTTCAGGGATTGCTCATTCGTCTCGTGTCTCGTGCGTTCAGATCGAGCATGCTTGGCGAATGGGCGGAACCTTTGAGGCGCTGGCTACCTTTGCTCTAGGTGCGATCCCCGGCGTGATCGTGCTCGAGCTTCTCGAGTACGGTCGCCCGCAGCTGCGAGAGCGAGGTGGAGCGAGGGCCGTTGCCAGCTATCTCATCCTGAGCCTCTTCGTATGGGCGCTGGCGATCCACTGCTTTGAAGCCGACGATCGGCTGGCCGCGGTCCTGGATGCGTCCCATCAGGAGGGCCATATTCAAGTGCAGGCCTATATCTCCCTGTCGTGGCGCTTGCTGCTCGCATCGGTGGCATTCGGCGTCGTCGCCCGTCTTCTCCTGTGGGCAGCCGCGCGTATTGCGCTTTGGATAGAGATCAAGCGACGAAGTGGGACTCCAAGAGCCTTCGGCAGGTTGGGTGACGCAGCGATGCAGGCCTTCTCGTTCGCCTTTGCCTGGGATCGGCTCCTGGAACGACTGAATCGGATCGCCAGGCCCCAGCTGGTTCACGTTCGTTTCCGCGACGGGGGAGAGCTCTATGGAGT
>DASZDI010000015.1:0-8761 GCA_035942135.1 Solirubrobacterales bacterium
GAGGAGGACCGGTGCTCCCCCTCGCCCACGTCGGCCACCAGCTCATCTGGCTCCTCTACGCGGTCCCGGTCCTGATCGTCGCCGGGGCGATCGTCAGGAGCACGATGGCGCAGCGCCGGGCGGCGAAACGAGATCAACCCTCCTGAGGGAGCTTGCGCGCTATCCCGTCGGCTGGTTGACTCTCCGCATGCGCCGCGCCCTCCTGGTCCTTGTCGTGAGCGCGTTGGTCGGCTCCGGCGCTCCGCTGGGCACGGCGGTCGCGGCTGACAGCGCGGGCAAGGACTTCTGGCTCGCCTTCCCGCCGGCCTTCGCCGAAGGCTCGCCTGCGTTCGAGCTGCTGATCAACGGCTCGACCGCCGCGAGCGGAACCGCCTCGGTGCCCGGCACCACCTTCAGCCAGGGCTTCACGGTGTCCCCGGGCGCCACGACGACGGTGAGCCTGCCCGAAGCGGTCGAGCAGGGGGCCGGCGACACCGTCACCAGCGGCGACGCGATCCACGTCGTCGCCGATCACGACATCGCCGTTCACGCGCGCTACGCGAACCCTCAGACCGGCGACGGCTTCCTCGGGCTGCCGACCGAGCTGCTGGGGACCTCCTATCGAGTGCTCGACTACCCTGGGAACCCCCTCTGCGGAAAGGGGGAGTTCGACGTCGTCGGCACCCAGGCCGGCACGACCGTGACGATCGAGTCGCCCGTCGCGATAGGCGGGCATCCGGCGGGAACGCCCTACGACGTCACGCTGAACGCCGGGTCGACCTACCTCGGTCAGGCCGCCGGCACCGGGTCGACGAGCGGCACCGAGATCACTGCCGACAAGCCGATCGCGGTGATCGCGGGCAACAGCTGCGCCCAGGTCCCCGTCGGCACCCCCTACACCAATTTCCTCGTCGAGCAGATGCCGCCGATCTCGGCTTGGGGCATGTCCTTCGCGCTCCTGCCCTTTGCGGCGCGCAGCTCGGGCGATCAGGTGACCGTGCTCGGCTCCGCCGACAGGATCACGCTGTCGGTGACCGGGGAGGGGGGACCCGTGGGAGGTGCGCCCGCCACCCTCAACGCCGGCCAGTCGGCGACGTTCTCGATCGACGAGCCGGTCCGGATCGCCGCTGACAAGCCGATCCTGGTGGCCCACTTCGCCCAGGGCATGGAAACGGAATCGGGGGAGCCGGACAAGACCGGGGACCCGACGATGATCTTGGTGCCGCCGCGCGAGCACTGGGCCCACGCCCAGACCGTGAGCACGCCCGCGAGCGGGTTCCCCCAGCGCTACCTGAACGTTGCGATCGGCACCGGGGACCTGGCTTCGCTCCGTCTCGACGGCGCGCCCGTCGCGGCCGCGAGCTTCGCTCCGATCGCCGGTGACTCCGCCACCTCCGGAGCGCGCCTGGCGATCGCGGCCGGGCCGCACTCCCTCACCGCCGACGGCCCGATCGGCGTCGAGGTCTACGGCTTCGCGCCCGGCGACGCATTCGGCTGGGCAGGGGCCTGGGGCGATGGCTCGAGGGCTCCCCTGCCGCCGACGCCGCCGCCCCTGGCCTTGACGGGCCCGCCTCCGTTCCCGCCCGCGAAATGCCGGGTTCCGAAGCTGAAGGGAAAGAAGCTGGCCGCAGTGAAGAGGGTGCTGAAGCGGAACCGCTGCAGGCTCGGCGGGGTCAAGAAGCTCAAAGGCGCCACGGCGAAAAACGGCAGGGTGGTCAAGCAGAAGCCGGCCGCGGGAAAGTCCCGGCCCGCCGGCGCCAAGGTCGCCGTGGTCCTCGACGACTAGCTAGAGAATCTCGGCGAGGCGCGTCTCCAGCGCCTCGGAGATGCTGTCGCGCACCGGCCCCTCGGCCAGCCGTTCGACCAGGGACTCGAGGAAGCCTTCGATGATCAGCGACTTCGCCGCGGCGGGGTCGAGGCCGCGGGAGGTGAGGTAGAAGAGCTGCTCCTTGTCGACCTGGGCGACCGCGGCGGCGTGGGTGCAGCGGACGTCGTCGGCGAGGATCTCCAGGCCCGGGATCGCGTCGGCGTGGGCCTCGGGGGAGAGCAGCAGGTTACGGCTCTCCTGGAAGGCATCGGTCTGCTGTGCCCCCGGGTCGACCTTGATCATCCCGCGCCAGACCGCCGTCGAGCCGGCGGCGAGGACGCCGCGGAAGGCGAGGTCGGAGTTGGTGTTCGGCGCCGCGTGCTCCTGGGTGGTTTCGTAGTCGAGGTGCTGGCCGGGGCCGCCGGCGTAGCCGCCGGTGACGCGGGCCTCGGAGCCCGGCCCGGCGAGGTTGGTCTCCATCCGCACCTTGCCGCCGCCCGAGCCGAAGCCGAGCGCGGTCCAGTCGAGGCGGCCGTCGCGCTCGACCTGGGCGCGCTGGGTGGCGAAGATCCAGGCCTTCTCGGAGATGTCCTGGGTGTTGACGTAGCGCAGGGTCGCGGCCTGTCCGACGGCCAGCTCGACGACCGAGTTGAGGACGGCGTCGACGTCGTCGGCGGGCGAGGACCAGTGCTCCCAGACCTCGGCTTCGGCCCCGTCCTCGAGCACGATCAGCGTGCGCCAGTCGATCGCGGCGCCGCTCGCATCGACCGGGACCTCGATCTGGATCGGCTCGCTCACGGTCACCCCGCTGGGGACGTAGACCAGCACGCCGTCGCGCCAGCCCGCCTCGTTGCGGGCGACGAACGGGTCGCCCTCGACCGGGACCAGCGACCCCAGCCGCTCGTGCAGCAGGTCGTTGTGGCTGCTCAGCGCCTCGGCCAGGGAGACGACGGTAGCGCCCTCGGCGCCGGAGACGACCGGGGTGGCGTCGGACTCCTCGTACGCTCCGAGGTCGAGCCGCGAGAGGTCGGTGAATTCCCAGCCCTTCGTCTTGTGGTCGGGGAGGGGGAGCTCCTGCGCGAGAGAGGCGCCCTTCTGGCGCCTCTCTGCAAGCCAGGCCGGTTGGACTGCGACCTCAGCCAATGGAGCCCTCCATCTGCAGCTCGATCAGCCGGTTCAGCTCGACCGCGTACTCCATCGTCAGCTCCTTGGTCACCGGCTCGATGAAGCCGTTGACGATCATCTTCGAGGCCTCCTCCTCGTCGAGCCCGCGGCTCTGCAGGTAGAAGAGCTGCTCGTCGCCGATTTTCGAGACAGTCGCCTCGTGGCCGATGTCGGCGTCGTTCTCTTCGATGCGGATCGTCGGGTAGGTGTCCGAGCGCGAGTCCTCGTCGAGGAGCAGCGCGTCGCAGACGACTTTGGAGCGCGATTCGCTCGCCCCGTCGGCTACTTCGAGCAGGCCGCGGTAGGTCGCCCGGCCGCCGTCTTTGGAGATCGACTTGGAGAAGATCGACGACGAGGTGCGCGGCGCCGCGTGGATGATCTTGCCGCCGGCATCCTGGTGCTGGCCGTCGCCGGCAAAGGCGATCGAGAGGATCTCGCCGTGGGCTTCGGGCCCCATCAGGTAGATCGACGGGTACTTCATCGTCAGTTTCGAGCCGAGGTTGCAGTCGACCCACTCCATCGTCGCCTTCTCGTGCGCGACCGCGCGCTTGGTGACGAGGTTGAAGACGTTCTGCGACCAGTTCTGGACGGTCGTGTAGCGGACCCGGGAGCTCGGTTTGGCGACGATCTCGACCACCGCGGAGTGCAGCGAGTCGCTGGAGTAGACCGGCGCCGTGCATCCCTCGATGTAGTGGACGTCGGCGCCCTCCTCGCAGATGATCAGCGTCCGCTCGAACTGGCCCATGTTCTCGGTGTTGATCCGGAAGTAGGCCTGCAGCGGCATCTCGACCTTGACCCCGGCGGGGACGTAGACGAAGGAGCCGCCCGACCAGACGGCGCTGTTCAGCGCCGCGAGTTTGTTGTCGTTGGCCGGGATCACCGTCGCCCAGTACTCGCGCACCAGGTCCTCGTGCTCGCGCAGGGCGGTGTCCATGTCGGTGAAGATCACGCCCTGGGCCTCGAGCTTCTCGTTGACCTGGTGGTAGACGACCTCGGACTCGTACTGCGCCCCGACGCCGGAGAGGAATTTGCGCTCGGCCTCCGGGATCCCCAGGCGGTCGAAGGTGTTTTTGATGTCCTCCGGGACCTCGCTCCAGTCGCGGCTGTTCTTGTCCGAGGCGCGGACGAAGTAATGGATGTCGTTGAAGTCGATCTGATCGAGGTCGCCGCCCCATTTCGGGGTCGGGCGGCTTTCGAAGTGCTCCAGGGACTTCAGCCGGAAGTCCCGCATCCACTGCGGCTCTTCCTTGAAGTCGGAGATCGTTTCGACGATCTCGCGGGTGAGGCCCTTCGGCGCTTTGTAGGCGTAACCCGCCTCGGGGTCGTTGAAGCCGAACTTCTCCTTGTAGTCGGCGTTGATGCCGGCCAGCTCGCGTTTCTCGGCGAGAACCTCGGGCGTTGCCATATCAGTCGACCTCCAGGGTGATGGTGTCGTCCTCGACAGCTATCGGGAACGTTTGCACCGGTTGAAATGCGGGGAGCGTCTTCGGCCTGCCGGTGCTGAGGTCGAAGAGGGAGCCGTGGCGGGGGCACTCGACCGTGCAGGCCGCCGGGTCGAACTCACCCTCGGCGAGCGGCCCGTTGTCGTGGGAGCAGCGGTCCTCGATCGCGTAGAGGGCGCCCTCGCAGTTGAAGACGCCGATCTTCTTGCCGTCGTGCTCGACCAGCCGCATCTGGCCGGGCGGCAGCTCCGCGGCAGGGCATACGGGGATCTTGGTTCCAGCGGTATCGGTCAAGAGGAGTGCTCCGGTCTCTCAGGCAGCTAGTGCGGCTTGAGACTTAATCCTACTTCTACGGTCGGATTTTAGCGGGGCGATGAGTTCGGCCCGCCGCTCTGGTCTTATCTATCGCAACCCACTTCGAGGAAAGGATTTGACGATGAGCGAGAGGACCAGTTACGCGCCCGGGACCCCCTGCTGGGTGGACCTGGCGACGCCGGACATCGACGCGGCCGAGAGCTTCTACGGCGAGCTGTTCGGCTGGGAGATCCCGGAGCTGCCGAACTCGGCCGAAATGGGCGGCTACCGGCGCGCCAAAAAGGACGGCCGCGACGTCGCCGGGGCGATGCCGCTGATGCAGGAGGGGCAGCCGCCCGCCTGGAGCACCTACATCTCGGTCGACGACGCCGACGCGACCGCCCGCGCGGTCCAGGACAACGGTGGCACGATGGTCGCCGAGCCGATGGCGGTCGCGGAGTACGGCCGCCTGGCGCTGTTCACCGATCCCGAGGGCGCCTTCTTCGGGATCTGGGAGCCGCGGGACTTCGCCGGCTCCGAACTGGTGAACGAGAAAGGGGCGGTCGGCTGGAACGAGCTCGAGAGCCGCGATCCCGAGGGAGCGAAACGGTTCTACGGCGCCGTCTTCGGCTGGAGCTTCGAGGACCACGAGATGGGCGAGATGACCTACACCGAATGGCAGCTCGACGGCAAGGCGGTCGGCGGCATGGCCGACATCAAGGGCCGCGTGCCGGACGAGGTGCCGGCGCACTGGATGGTCTACTTCGGCAGCGTCGACACCGACGAGGCCGTGGACAAGATCAAGGAGCTCGGCGGCCAGGTCATGTTCGGCCCGGTCGACATCCCCGCCGGCCGCTTCGCGATGGTCACCGACCCCTGGGGCGCCGCCTTCGCGGTGATGAAGCCCAGCGAGCAGACCATCGCCCGGGCAAAGGAGCAGGGCCTGGCCTAGCTTCACCGAGTCCGCGAAAACCATCCCTGAAGGAGGTTTTTCGCGGACTCGCTAAATCTGCCCGAGGTCGGCGACCGCTTCGGTCGGGTCGCCGGCCTCGCCCTCGTCCTCCCATTCGGCGGGCTTGCCGAGGCCGGCGGACTTGACGATCTTGAGGCCGAGCATCGCGCACTTCATCCGCGTCGCCGAGATCTCGATCCCGAGCAGGTCGAGGACGAACTCCTTCGGTAGCCGCAGCAGCTCCTCGCGGCTTTTCCCGACCAGCTCGTCGGTCAGCAGCGAGGTGGCGGCGGTCGAGATCGCGCAGCCCTTGCCGTCGAATGCGACCTCGGCGACCCGGTCGTCCTCGTCGAGCCGGATCGTCACGTGCTGCTCGTCGCCGCAGAAGGGATTGGTGTCCTCGAACTCGAGGTCGGCGTCCTCGATCCGGCCGAAGTTGTGCGGCCGCTTGTAGTGCTCGAGGATCTGGTCGCGGTAGAGCTCGTCCATGCATCGAGGCTAGCGCAGGGGGAGGGGGAGGCATCTAGAGTGAGCGGGCAACTTCAACCCGGAGGGACCATGCCAACCAGTCGCCGTTTTCTGCTCCCCTTGCTCGCCGCTCTCTGCGCCGCCGCCCTGCTCGCCTTCCCCGCCACCGGCGCGGCCGCCTTCAAGACGACGGTCGTCGTCAGCCTCAAATTCCCCGCCTTCCACGGCAAGCTGAAGTCGCCGCGAGCCGCCTGCGTCGAGGATCGCCAGGTCAAGCTCTTCCGCGTCCGCTCCGGCCCCGACAAACTGCTCGGCACCGACAAGAGCGAGGACAACGGCGCCTGGTCTATCCCGATCGGCAGACGCCTGACCTCCGGTGGCTACTACGCCAAGGCCGTCGCCCGCGGCAACTGCCGCGCCGGCAAGTCCAAAGTCAACTACGTCGACTAGGGCGCGAGTGGCGAGTTGACCCGGTTATAGCCGGGTCAACTCATCAACCGTCGAGCCCGAAGACGCGGCGGGCGTCTTCGAGGCCGTCGACCAGGCGGTCGATCTCTTCGGTCGTCGTGTAGACGCCGAAGCTGGCGCGGGCGGTGGCGGCGATCTCGAGCCGGTCCATCAGCACCTGGGCGCAGTGGTGGCCGGCGCGGACGGCGACGCCGTGGCGGTCGAGGATCTCGGAGACGTCGTGGGCGTGGATGCCCTCGATCTCGAAGGAGACGGGGCCGAGGCGGCCCTCGCCGCGGGGCGGACCGAAGACGCGCAGCCCCGGCACCTGCTCGAGCTGCTCGAGCGCGTAGTCGGCGACCTGCTCCTCGTGGGCGCGCACCGCGTCCATCCCGACCGAGTCGAGCCAGCGCAAGGCGGAGGCCATGCCGATCGCCTGGGTGATCGCCGGGGTTCCTGCCTCGAAGCGGGCGGGCGGGTCGGCGTAGGTGGTGCCGTCGCGGCTGACCTTGCGGATCATCGAGCCGCCGCCGAGGAACGGCGGCATCTCCCGCAGCAGGTCGAGCTTGGTCCAGAGCGCCCCGATCCCGGTCGGGCCGTAGAGCTTGTGGCCGGTGATCGCGTAGAAGTCGACGCCGAGCTCGGCCATGTCGAGCGGCATCTTCGGCGCCGCCTGGGCGCCGTCGGCGAGGACCAGCGCCCCGGCATCGTGCGCGAGTCGGGCGATCTCGGCGATCGGGTTCTCGGTCCCGAGCACGTTGGAGACGTGCGCGACGGCGACCAGCTTCGGCCCGCGCTCCAGCAGCGCCCGGAAGGCGTCCACGTCGAGCAGCCCGTCGTCGTCGATCGGCGCCCAGTCGATCTCCGCCCCGACCCGCTCGGCCAGCTGCTGCCAGGGGACGATGTTGGAGTGGTGCTCCATCTCGGTGAGCACGATCCGGTCGCCCGCGCCGACGTCGGCCTCGCCCCAGGCCCGCGCCACGAGGTTGATCGCCTCGGTCGCGTTGCGGACGAAGACGACCTCGCGCCGGTCGGCGGCCCCGATGTGGTCGGCGACCGTGGCCCGCGCCCCCTCGTAGGCTTCGGTCGCCTCGGCCGAGAGGGTGTGGGAGCCGCGGTGGACGTTGGAGTGGTGGCGCCGCTCGTAGCGGTCGACCGACTGGATCGAGGCCAGCACCCGCTGGGCGCTGGCGCCGCTGTCGAGGTAGGCGACCGGCCGGCCGTTGACCTCGCGCTCCAGCGCCGGGAAGGCGGCGCGGACCTTCTCGACGGAGAACGGCGCCGCGGGGGCGGGGCTCTTGGCGCTCACCGGCTCCATCTCATCGAGGCTAGGCAGCGGCGCCCGCCTCAACCTCCTCTTTGATCCAGCCGTAGCCTTTCTCCTCCAGCACGCCGACCAGCTCCGGGCCGCCCTGTTTGACGATCCGCCCCTGGTACATGACGTGGACCTGGTCCGGCTTGACCATGTGGAGGATGCGCTGGTAGTGGGTGATGATGAGGACGCCCATGTCCGGCCCGGCGAACTTGTTGACGCCTTCGGCGACGACCCGCAGGGCGTCGATGTCGAGGCCCGAGTCGGTCTCGTCCAGCACCGCGATCTCCGGCCGCAGCAGCGCCAGCTGCAGCAGCTCCATCCGCTTCTTCTCGCCGCCGGAGAAGCCGTCGTTGAGGTAGCGGCTGGAGAAGTCTTTGGGGATGCTCGCCAGCTCCATCGCCTCCTGGGCGGTGCGGGCGAAGTCTTTGATCTTGATCTGGTCTTCGCCGCGCGCCTCGCGCTGGGAGTTGATGATCATCCGCAGGTACTTGCTGACCGAGACGCCGGGGATCGCGACCGGGTACTGGAAGGCCATGAAGAGGCCGGCCTGCGAGCGCTCGTCGGGGTCGGCCTCGGTGATGTCCTCGCCTTTGAAGACGATCGTGCCCTCGGTCACCTCGAGCGCCGGGTGGCCCATGATCACGTTGGCGAGCGTCGACTTGCCCGAGCCGTTCGGGCCCATCAGCGCGTGGACCTTGCCCTTCTCGACATCGAGGTCGAGGCCGCGGAGGAGCTCCTTGTCCTCAGCCTTCACGTGCAGGTTCCGGATCTCGAGGTCGGCCATGGGTTCGATGTCTCGCTTTGCGTTCGTACGTTGTCGGGTGCCGGCCGGTCGCTCAGGCGAGCGTGGCGGGCTGGTCGTCGGGACTCGGCTCGGGCGCGGGGCCCTGGGT
>DASZDI010000016.1:0-2793 GCA_035942135.1 Solirubrobacterales bacterium
GCTCTTCATTCTGGGGACCTTGGGAATCCTGGCCTTCATGATCGGCGTGCTGGTGGTCGTCGGGCACTTCTACCCGGGCAGCTCCGCGAGCCTCGTCGACTGGGTCCCGACCCGCTCACCCGAGGTCGAGGCGCAGAACGAGATCGACGACATCCGCCAGATGATGGAGGCGCAGAACGAGATGCGCCGACGGCGGGGGGCGCCGGAGCTGACCGAGGAGGAGCTCCACGCCTCGGTGGCCGAGGACGAGCGCGTCCGGCTTCAGGGCCGCGGCCCGTTCGAGGCTTGACCGGGTGGCGCGGGCGCTGATCGTCGGCTGCGGCTGCCGCGGCCGGGCGTTGGGGGAGAGGCTGCTGGCCGAGGGCTGGGCGGTGCGCGGGACCAGCCGCCGCGAGGAGGGCCTGGCGGCGGTCGAAGCAGCCGGGATCGAGCCCGCGCTCGCCGACCCCGACCGCCCGGGCACGATCCTCGAGCTGGTCGGCGACGTGACCGTGCTGGTGCTGCTGCTCGGCAGCGCGACCGGGAGCGACGAGGAGCTGGCGGCGATCCACGGGCCGCGGCTGGAGCGGTTGATGGAACACCTGGTGGAAACGCCGGTGAAGGGGGTCGTCTACGAGGGGACCGACGCCGGCGGGGAGATCGTCCGCGCCGCGGAGCGCACCTGGCGGGTTCCGACCAGGCTGATCTCGCCGAGTCTGTCTCAGCCGCCCTATAGCGGCCTCGGAGACAGACTCGCGAGCGAGGTGCAGGCGGTCCTCGCGGGCCGAGGAACCTAAATAGCTAAACTCCGATGGGAATTTAGGTAATAGAAGAAATGCGCGAGAGGAGCCGTTCAGATGGCACTGCAACTCGGTGACGTAGCACCGGATTTCGAGGCTGACACCACCCAGGGCCGGATCAAGTTCCACGACTGGATCGGCGACTCGTGGGCGGTGCTGTTCTCCCACCCGAAAGACTTCACGCCGGTCTGCACCACGGAGCTCGGCTACATGGCGCGGATCCAACCCGACTTCGAGAGCCGCAACGTGAAGATCATCGGCCTCTCGGTCGACCCGCTCGACAAGCACGAGGACTGGGCGAAGGACATCGAGGAGACCCAGGGCACGGCGCCGGGGTACCCGATCATCAGCGATGCCGACTTCAACGTCTCGAAGCTCTACGGGATGCTCGCCGCCGACGTCTCCGGCGACCCCGGCGACCGCACCCCGGCCGACAACCAGACCGTCCGCAACGTCTTCGTGATCGGCCCCGACAAGAAGGTCAAACTGATCCTCGTCTATCCGATGACGACCGGCCGCAACTTCGACGAGGTGCTGCGGGTGATCGACTCGCTGCAGCTGACCGCGAACCACAAAGTCGCGACCCCGGCCCAGTGGCAGGACGGCGACGACGTGATCATCTCCGGCTCGGTCAAAGAGGACGAGGCGAAAGAGCTGTTCCCGGGGGGCTGGGAGTCGCCGAAGCCCTACATCCGGATCGTCCCGCAGCCGGAGAAGGTCTCCTAGCCGAGGCGCTCCAGCAGGTCGCCGAGGATCCGCGCGGTAGCTCCCCAGATCAACTGCCCCTCCACCTCGTAGGTGGGGGTGTGGATGGGGACGCCGCGCCGGATCAGGCGGCGCATCGCGTAGCCCTCGCGCAGCAGCTCCAGCGAGAAGGTGAGGACGGTCTCGACCTCGGTCGGGTTCGGCCGCAGGCCGAGCTCCCGCGGGTGGGGAACGGTGCCGACGAAGGGGTGGACGCGGTAGTTGGTGACGAAGGTCGAGACCGGGGCGAGGGCGCCGGTCAGCTCGACCGCGGCGGGGTCGAGGGCGATCTCCTCCTCGGCCTCGCGCAGCGCCGTCGCCGCGAGGTCGGCGTCGTCGGGGTCCTGGCGGCCGCCGGGGAAGGAGATCTCCCCCGCGTGCCGGCGCAGGTCGGCGCGGCGCTCGGTGAAGATCAGCCCCGGCTCCTCCGGCCAGCCGTAGAGCGCCAGCAGCACCGCCGCCTGCGTCCCCACCCGCCCCGCCATCGCCTCCGCGTCTTCAGGGCTGAGGAGGAGTCGGCGCAGATCCGGCATGGCGGGTTTGTCAACCATGGGTGAACAAACCCGCCGACGCTCTCAGATGATCACCTGCACCGTGCCGCCGTCCACGGACCAGGCGGCGCCGGCGACGTAGGAGGCGCGCTCGGAGCAGAGGAAGACGATCGTCGAGGCGATCTCCTCGGGCTGGGCGAGGCGGCCGATCGGGCGCTTCGAGCCCGCGGTTGCCAGCGCGTCCTCACGGCTCGAATCGCCGGTGAGCGCCATCGACTGGTCGAGCAGGCCGCCGGGCTCCATCCACATCTCGGCTTCGACCGGGCCGGGGGCGACGGCGTTGACGAGGACGCCGGTCTCGGCGTAGCGGTCGGCGAACAGGCGCGAGAGCGAGAGCTCGGCCGCCTTCGCGACCGAGTACTCGGCCATCGCCGCGGAGGGGCGCTTGCCGGCGGTCGAGCAGACGTTGACGACGCGGCCCCAGCCGCGCTCGGCCATCGGCGGGATCGCCGCCCGCATCGCCCGCAGCGGCGCCATCACGTTGAGCTCGTACTGGGCGCGCCAGTCCTCGTCGGGGACGTCGTCGAGGTCGCGCCACTGGGCGGCGCCGGCGTTGTTGACGAGGACGTCGAGGGAGCCGAAGTTCTCCTCCGCGGCGACCAGCATCCGCTCGCCCGCGTCGTCGGCGGTGACGTCGAGGGAGAGCGAGGCCGCCGCGCCGCCGGCCGGCTCCGCCGCCCGCGCCGCCGCCTCGGTCGCGGCCGCGAGCCGCTCCTCGC
>DASZDI010000017.1:0-13097 GCA_035942135.1 Solirubrobacterales bacterium
GTTCCTGGATACCTCCAGTGTCACTCCTGCGCAGGAGGAGCTGTTCAAATCAGGCGAGGCTTGGCCGCATGCCGGTCAGATCCAGCCGGCTGACCATGCGATGCTGCAATGGCTCTCCACCCACAGCGGCACCGTCGGCCAGCAGCTGTATCACCACCTTCGATATCGAAAGCTGTTCCAGCGGATACTGGTGCTCTCCCGCTCCCGTGGTAACGGCGGTATCTGGCAGGACGTCCTCCAATTCTACGCCCATGATCGATCGCACACCTCTTGGGCCCAGAAGCTCGAACTGCAGCGCGCGTTCCAAGAGCAGGTGATCCATCTAGTGCGTGAAGCGACGGAGCCCGACATCGTGTCAACGGTCGTAACCGACGATGCCCGCACGGCTTTCATCAGCGAGGGGGAAGAATCGATCGTCGTTCTCGTGGACCTTCCCGTGGAGCAATCCCGAAGCGAGGGCTCCCTTGAGTACATCGTGGAAGACGACCGGCGCCGGGCGAAGGGCGACGACATGAAAACTGGCAGCTTGGAGGAGTCAGTCGTATGGCATGAGCTCCGGGAGAACTTCCACCAATCGATTGGCAAATTGCGGGTCTTTTGCCATCCCGACCATGCGGCTTTCGTGTCCGCGTATCTGGGGAGGCAGCAGCTTGAAGCAGCTCTTCGCGTAGCGCTCGGGAAGGTCGAGAGCTAGTGCGGTGGACTACCCCTCCCTCGCGCTGGTCGGGTCGTTCGGCGAAGCCTGGCGCGGGTCGTTCGACCAGGCACCGGGGGGCTCGGGGACGGGGCCGTCGAGCAGCGGGTCCTCGGTAGCGCGCATCCACTCGAGCAGGCGCTCGCGCATTTCGACCAGGGTCTCTTGGCGGCTCGGGTCGCCGCTTAGGTCGTTGAGCTCGTTGGGGTCGAAGCGGAGGTCGTAGAGCTGCTCCTCGGGGACGTGCTGGTCGCCCCAGCCGGCCTCCATCAGGATCTTCTTGCTGGCGCTGTCGTCGCAGTTGGCGAGGACGGGGCGGTCGTAGTCGTCGAAGCGGCGGATGTACTTGAAGCGCTCGCTGCGGACGGCGCGGAGGGGCTGGTAGGCGGCGTGGTAGGTCATCTCGGCGAAGACGACGTCGTTGACGGCGCTGGTCTCGTTGCGGACGAGGGGCATCAGGGAGGTGCCTTGGAGGAAGGGGGGCTCCTCGATCCCGGCCAGCGCGCAGATCGTCGGGTAGATGTCGAGGTGGCTGACGAGGCCGTCGAAGACGCGGCCGCCGAGGAAGCCGCCGGGGCCGCGCATGATCAGCATCACGCCTATCCCGCGGTCGTAGAGGGTCGCCTTGGCATTGGGGAAGGCGAGGCCGTGGTCGGTGGTGCAGATGATCAGGGTGTTGTCCTGGAGGCCGAGCTGGTGGAGGCCGTTGAGGACGGCGCCGATCCCCTGGTCGAGGGAGCGGGCGCTGGCCTTGAAGGCAGCCATGTCGGCGCGGGTCTCCGGCGTGTCGGGCAGGTTCGCCGGCGGCAGCGAGTAGAGGGTGTCGCGGACCGAGGTCGGGGCCTTGTAGGTGCGGTGGGTCTCGAAGAAACCGACCGACATGAAGAAGGGCTCCTGCGTCGCCCCGAGGCGCTCGATCGCGGTCGGGGCGATGTCGGCGGCGTGGTGGCTGTCGACCTCGATCACCTCGTCGTAGCCGATCACCTCCGGGTCCTCGGAGATGTGCTGCTCGCCGATCAGGACCGAGCGGTAGCCGGCCTCGTGCAGGGGATGGACGAGGTGCTGGCTATAGTCGTTGAGCTCCCAGCCGCGGTGGGCGAGGCCCAGCAGGCCGTTGTTGTGGCAGTACTGGCCCGTGAGCAGAGAGGCGCGGCTGCCTGAGCAGGTCGGCGCTGCGCAGAAGGCGTTGCGGAAGAGCACTCCCTGGTCGGCGAGCAGCTGGATGTTCGGCGTCGGCACCGGAAAGCCGTACGGCTGCACGTAGCGACCGGTGTCGTGGGAGTGAATGTAGAGAATGTTAGGCAGTTTGTTGATGAGAAAAGTATACAATGCCGCGCCCGATGAACCTCCAAGGCCTCCATCACGTCTCCGCGATCACCGCCTTCCGTGGTGAGTGCGAGGACTTCTACGGCCTGCTGTTGGGGCTGGAGCCCGTCGCGGACCGCAGCGAGGAGACCCTGGCCTTCGCCGTCGACCGCGAGCAGCCGGGAGGGATTCTCAGCTTCGTCGTCACTCCCGACGCTGCCCGAGGGACGGTGGGGCGTGGCCTCGTCCATCGCCTGCAGTGGGTGGTCTCCGGGCCCGCGGCGTTGGCCTACTGGCGACAGCGCCTGGAAGCGGCGGGCGTGGGGGTGACCGCCTGGCTCAACGGCGGCGGTGACCCGCTGGCCCTGCGCTTCGCCGACCCCGAGGGCCTCGAGCACGAGATGGCATTGCCCACGGCGTTCGTCCTTTCCCGCCCTGTGGGCGACAAAGGACGAACGCTGACGTTGTGGGGCGCGCGGCTCCCCGGCGCCGAGAGCGACATCCCGGCCGAGATGCGTGTCCAGCGCCTCGCCGGCGTTCGCGCCTACGCCGCCGACAGCGTCCAGAGCGGCGATCTGCTCGCCGGCCGCCTCGGTTTCTCCTCCGGAGGCGTGGGGCAGTGGCTGGTCGGCAGCGGGGCCGGAGCGGCCGGCTACGTATGCGACCCGCCGCCAAGATCGCGCCCGGTCCAGGGCGCCGGCACCGTCCGCCACGTCGCCTGGTCCTGCCGACCGGGCGAGGAGCGCGCCTGGCGCCAGCGGGTGATCGGGATGGGTGCGACCGTCAGCCGCGTGATCGAGTGCGACGGCTATCGGTGCTTCTTCTTCCGCGAGCCCGACGGCGTCCTCTTCGGGGTGGCGACGCGCCACGCGCCCGCTCCGGCGACGGCCCACCGCTTCGACCTCCCGCACCCGACCGAGATCCCACCGCGGATCGCGCGGCCGATCGGGATCCTCGCCGCCGTTTAGGGCTCGGGCGTCGAGGCGAGCTAGTCGGTCTCGACCGACTCGAGCTGCTCTTCGTACTCGCCGACGTCGAGCACCTTCGACGGGTCGGGCAGCTCGATCTCCGGGCGGGCGCCGAGGTCGAAGAGGTCCATCCGCATGTCCATCGTCAGCGCCGGTTTCCCGGGCTCGGTCGGGATCGGCATCACCATGCGGAAGCGGCGGACGATGTCCTTGGCGTCGATCGAGGCTTCGACGGTGACCGGCGAGGACAGCAGCTCCGCCGCCTCCTCCACCTTGTCGGCCAGGTCGTCCTTGCCTTCCGCCCGGTACAGCTCCGCGATCTCGCTCATCTCGACGGCCGCCCGGTAGCGCCGGGTGGGGACGCCGCGGACCTTTTCGCGGCCGACCTGGCGGACGCCGTCGCTGACCGTGCCGAGGATCTGCAGCGATTCGTCACCACCGCCGCTGCCCATCGTCATTTCCTCCTGGCTGTGGCCGTCGAAGGGCTGGACCTTGAGCCATTCCTTGCCGCCGGGAAGCTCCTCGCCGAGGCCGTCGGCGCGCATGTAGAGGTCGGCGCCTCCGCCGATCATCTCGAACGCGACCCGGCCCTCGTTCGGGACTTCCATCTCTAACAGCATCTTGCTGAGGCCGGTCTCGGCGTTGTAGGCGCCGCTGCCGTGGGCGGTCATCGGCTGCGGCAGGGAGGGGGAGGCGTAGAGGATCTTCATCGCGAAGCGGCCGCCGGGTTCGCTCTGGGTCCGCTCGGCCGCCGCGGCCATCGGGTTGAGCGGGTTTTCCTCGCTGTGCAGGAAGGAGTTGGCGACGACCAGCATCAGCAGCAGCGAGAGGCCGCCGGCGAGTTGGAGCAGGCGACGGGAGAGCGGCTCCAGCGGCTCGTCGCCGAAGGCGCCCCCGAACCTGGCGCCGGGAGCGGATGCGGGCGTCGGGGTAGAGGCGCCGACGGCCGCGGCCGCGCCGTTGCCCGTGTAGCTCCCCCAGATGGGTTTGGCGCCGGGCGGCGGGACCGAGCTTGGAGGAGAATCGGACACGACATAGATTCATCGGCGATACCGCGATGAACTTGAGCAATTCCCTGGAGATATAGATGGGCCTGCTGGACCCGACGCCGCCGCCGTTCGAGGTCGCCGAGTGGCGGCGCCTGCCGCACCTGCAGCGGATCAAGCCGCTGGCGCAGGACTGGGCGCTGAACGGGTTCGGGACGCCGGTCGCCGTCTACTTCCTCTACGTCCTCAAGATCCTCGTCTACGCGGGCGGCGGCTTCCTGCTGATCCAGGCGACCAGCGGCTGGCCGCCCTGGACTGACCCGATCGTCTTCCAGAAGGCGGTGATCTGGACGCTGCTCTGGGAGGTGCTCGGCCTCGGCGCCGGCTCGCTGCCGCTGACGCTGCGCTTCAGCCCGATGGTCGGCGGCTTCCTCTACTGGCTGCGGCCGGGGACGACGCGGCTGCCGCCCTGGCCCGAGAAGGTGCCGGGAACGCGGGGGACGACGCGGACCCACCTCGACGTTGCTCTCTATATAGGGCTGATCGGAGCGGCGCTCTACCTGCTGCTCTCGCCGGGGGTCGACGGCAGTGCGCCGTGGCTCGGCGGGGAGGTCGAAGCGGCGCGGCTCGACCCGCTCGCGGTCGGCGTCCTGCTGGCGTTTCTCGGCGGCCTCGGTCTGCGGGACAAGGTGCCGTTCCTGGCGGCGCGGGCGGAGATATACGGCACCCTCGCGCTGATCTTCCTCTTCCCGCTGACGAACATGGCGATCGCGGCCCAGCTCGTCTTCTTCTGCATCTGGTGGGGCGCCGCCGCCTCGAAGTTGAACCGCCACTTCCCCTTCGTGGTGACGGTGATGATCAGCAACACGCCCTGGAACCGCTGGCGGGCGGCGAAGCGCCGGCTCTACTCGGATCACCCGGAGGACCTGCTGCCCTCGCGGATCGGGGCGTTGACGGCTCACCTCGGCACCGTCGTGGAGTTCACCCTGCCGCTGGTCCTGATCCTCACCGGCGGCGGCCTGCTGGGGACGATCGCCCTCGCCGGGATGGTGGTCTTCCACGCTCACATCCTCTCGACGTTCCCGCTGGCGGTGCCGCTGGAGTGGAACGTCTTCATGATCTTCGGCCTCTTCTTCCTCTTCGGCCACTACGCCGAGGTGCCGTTCTCGACGGTCGACGACCCTCTGCCGCTGGTCGTCCTCGCGGCGGTCTGCGTCGGCCTGCCGGTGCTGGGGAACTTCCGTCCCGACCTCGTCTCCTTCCTGCCCTCGATGCGCTACTACGCGGGCAACTGGGCGACCAGCCAGTGGCTCTTCCGCCGCGACAGCCGGGCCGAGCAGAAGCTCGACCGCTGCGTCAAGAAGTCGGCGCCGATCGTGACCGAGCAGTTGGCCGGGTTCTACGAGCCGGAGATGATCGACGTCCTCCTCCACAAAGGGCTCGCCTTCCGCTCGATGCACTCGCACGGGCGGGCGCTGAACGGGCTGGCGCTGCGGGCGGTGGAGGACATCGAGGACTACGACGTGCGCGAGGGCGAGCTCGTCGCCGGCGTCGTCCTCGGCTACAACTTCGGCGACGGCCACTTCCACGACCACCGCCTGCTCGCCGCGGTGCAGGAGCGGTGCGGGTTCGGGCCGGGCGAGCTGCGGGTGGTGACGCTGGAGTCCCAGCCCGCCCACGTGCAGCGCCAGCGCTATCGGATCTGGGACGCGGCCGAGGGCCTGGTCGAGGGGGGATGGGTCGACGTCGCCGACATGGTGCGGCGCCAGCCGTGGCTGGGCGACGAGCCGTTCCCGGTGCACCCGGACGCGGACGTAGTTGTTCCCGCATACCGGGAAGAAGTGCGTTCGTGAGCAGCGCGGTCGTCGTCGGCTCCGGTCCCAACGGGCTCGCCTGCGCGGCGGTGCTGGCGAGCCGCGGGGTGGAGGTGACGGTGATCGAGGCCGCCGAGACGATCGGCGGCGGGACGCGCAGCTCGGAGCTGACCGTGCCCGGCCTGCTGCACGACGAGCACAGCGCCACCCACCCGATGGCGGTCTCCTCGCCCGCGGTGGTGTCACTGGAGCTGGAGCGCCACGGGCTCGAGTGGCTCTGGCCGGAGGTCGACCTCGCCCACCCGCTGGACGGTGGCGGCGGCGCGGCGATGCTGCGCTCGATCGAGGCGACCGCCGCGGGGCTGGGGGAGGCCGGGGGGCGCTGGGAGCGGATCTTCGGCCCGCCGTCGCGGTGGTACGACCAGCTGACCGAGGACATCTATCACCCGCTGGTCCACGTCCCGCGCCATCCGCTGCGGCTGGCGCGCTTCGGGGCGCGGGCGGCGATGCCGGCGACGCTGCTGGCGCGGGCGCTGGGGACGCCGGAGGCGGCGGCGCTCTTCGGCGGGGTCGCCGCCCACTCCTACGCCGACCTCGCCTGGCCGCTCAGCTCGGCGATCGGGATGGCGCTGATCTGCTCCGGGCACGCCTACGGCTGGCCGGTGGCAAAGGGCGGCTCGATCGCGATCTCCGACGCATTCGCCGCGGTGATCCGCGCGCACGGCGGGCGGATCGAGACCGGCAGGCCGGTCCGCTCGCTCGCCGAGCTGCCCGCCGCCGACGTCGTCGTCCTCGACCTCTCGCCGGACGGGGTGCTGCGGCTGGTGGGCGATCGCCTGCCGCGGCGCAGCGCCGTCGCCTATCGCCGCTACAGGTACGGCCCCGCGGCCTTCAAGCTCGACCTCGCGGTCGAAGGGGGAGTGCCGTGGGCGCTGGAGCCGGCGCGGCGGGCCGGGACCGTCCACGCGATCGGCTCCTTCGAGGAGCTCGTCCACGCCGAGCGCGAGATCAACCGTGGCCGCATGCCCGAGCGCCCCTTCGTCCTCGTCGGCCAGCAGTACCTCGCCGACCCGGGCCGCTCGAAAGGCAACCTGCACCCGGTCTGGGCCTACGCCCACGTCCCCCACGGCTACGGCGGCGACGCGACCGAGACGATCCTCGACCAGATCGAGCGCTTCGCCCCCGGCACCCGGGAGCGGATCGTCGCCCGTGCCGTCAACGCCCCCGCCGAGGTCGAGGCCGCGAACCCGAACATGGTCGGCGGCGACATCCTCACCGGCGCCAACTCCCCCTTGCAGATGGTGTTCCGCCCCCGGGTTGCGCCGGTCCCCTACCGGACCGGCATCCCCGGCGTCTTCATCTGCTCCGCCGCGACCCCGCCCGGCGCTGGCGCCCACGGCATCAACGGCTTCAACGCCGCCGAAGCCGCTCTCCGCACGCTCTGAGCGAGTCCGCCGGTCCTTTGTTCCGCTATCCGGTTCAAAAGACCGGCGGACCTGTCAATCCCCGACTCCGATCGGGCGCGGCGGCAGCGGGGTCGGGGGGCCGTCGGGGCGGTATTCCAGGCGTCGCACGCCGGGGACGGAGAGGACAGCGAGCTGGCAGACGAGGATCACGCCCGCTGCGATCCAGAGCGTGGCCGAGATGCCGACGCCGGCCGCCAGCGGCCCGATCAGCGCCAGGCCCAGCGGCTCCAGCGCCAGGGAGCCGAACCAGTCGTAGGCCATCACCCGCGAGAGCGACTCGTGGGGGATCTGCTGGGCGGCGATCGTCTCCCAGAGCACCTCTGCCAGTCCGGTCGCGGCTCCGGCGAGCAGTGCTCCCAGGGCGATGACGAGGGTGAAGGTCGGGCTTGCCAGCAATGCGACCGGCAGTGCGAAGAGGAGGATGAACCCCTCGCTGACGAGCAGGGGCCGGCGCGGCCGCACGATCAGGGCGATGCCGCCGCCGAGCAGGCCGCCGACGCCCCAGAAGGCGACGATCAACGCCCAGGAGCTGGAGCCGTCGAGCGAGGCGTCGGCGACGGTCGGGCCGAGCACCTGGAAGGCGGGCCAGAAGATCGCGTTGGAGATCGCCGCCGAGATCACCACCGCGACCATCCAGCTGCGGCTGGAGAACTCGCGCCAGCCGTGCCGAAGCTCGGAGAGGAAGGAGCTCTGGGCGGCCGCGTCGCGCAGGCGCGGGGCCCGCACTCCGATCAGGAAGGCGGCGCTGACGCCGAAGGTGGCGGCGTCGACGGCAAGCGCCGAGCCCGGCGAGCCGAGGGCGAGCAGGATCCCCGCCAGCGCCGGCCCTGCCACCTTGCCGGTGTGGCGGGAGAGGTTGAGCAGGGCGTTCGCGTCCTGCAGTCGGTGGCCGGGGACGATCTGCGGGACGATCGCGGTGGAGGCGGGGTAGAAGAAGGCGGTCGCGGCGCCCTCGATCCCGTAGAGGAGCGCCAGCTGCCAGATCTCGGCCGTGCCGGAGATCAGCAGCGCCGCGACCAGGCCCATCGAGACCATGCGGACGAGGTCGGAGCCGACCATCGCCACCCGCGGTGAGAGGCGGTCGGCCCAGACTCCCCCGACCAGCACCAGCGCGGTGAGCGCGAGGCTGTTGGAGGCGAGGACGATCCCCAGGTCGGTCGCCGAGCCGGTCAGGTCCAGCACCGCGAAGGCGATCGCGATCGGCGAGATCCCGTCGCCGATCAGCGAGGTGGTGCGGCCGAGGAACAGCCGCCGGTAGTCCGGCTCCCTCAGCACCTCCAGCTTCTTCGGCAGTTTCGTCACGGGGCGAGCATAGGCGCGGGGTTAAGGAAGCTCCAGGCACGGGTACCTCGCCCTCACCGAACGCTATGGGGACTTATTCCAAAACCGAGAGCGAGGCCGCGCGCGCCGAGCACAAGTTCGGCTGCTCGACGCCGCTGACCATCGGAGTCGAGGAAGAGCTGCTGCTGGTCGACGAGGGCTGCGGGCTCGTCGCCGAGGGCGAGCAGGTGATGAAGGCGATCGACGCCGCCCACAGCAAGTCCGTCTCGACCGAGATCTTCGCGACCCAGATCGAGATGAAGACCGGCGTCTGCGAGAACGCCGAGCAGGCGATGAGGGAGCTGCGGGAGGTGCGCCGGGCGCTCGCTGCGGTCGGGGCGCGCCTGATGGGGTCGGGGCTCTACCCGGCCGACTCCGGTGAGCCGGCGCTGGTCGAAAAAGCGCGCTACGAGCCGGTCAAGAAGGACCTGGTCAGCCTGCTGGCGACGCCGCCCTGCGGGCTGCACGTCCACGTCGGCGTCCCCGATCCCGAAACCGCCGTCGCGGTTGCCAACGCGATGCGCCAGCACCTGCCGCTGTTGGCGGCGCTGGCCGCCAACTCGCCCTTCCGCGACGGGGCCGACACCGGCCTCGCCAGCGCCCGCGCCGCCGCCGTGCGCAGCTACCCCCGCTTCGAGATGCCCCGCGCCTTCCGCGACTACGAAGACTTCCTCCGCGTCGCCGACCAGCTGATCACCGCCGCCGGCGCCCCTGACTACACCTACCTCTGGTGGGACGTGCGGCCGCACCCGAACCTCGGCACGGTTGAGGTGCGCGGGATGGACATCCAGCCGCGGCCCGAGCAGAACGTCGCGATCGCCGCCCTGATCCAGGCGCTGGCGGCGAAGGAGATGGACCGTCCCAAACCCCCCAATCTCACTCGCGAGGCGATCGAGGAGTCCTACTTCCAGGCCGAGCGCTACGGCCTCGAGGCGCGGCTGATGGTCGACGAGCAGACCGCCGCCACCGCCCGCGAGCTCGCCCGGGCTGTCCTCGAGGAGGTCCGCCCCTACGCCGCCGACCTCAAGGGCGAGGGCGCCCTCGAGGAGATCGAGCGCATCCTCGTCGACGGCAACGGTGCCGATCGCCAGCGCCGGGTCCACGGCGAAGGCGGGATCGAGGCCCTGCTCGAGGACCTGGTGGAGCGGACGCGGGCCTGAGCGACGCCTACTGCGGCGCCGGGATCTTCAGCCGTTTGCGCGCGGCGACCACCGCAGCGACCGAGGAGCGGCAGGCTTTGGCGATCTCGCCGTTGCCGTGGCCGGGGCGGCGCCTGACCTCGAACTCGACGAGGGCGGCGCGGCGGAGCTTGGCGCGGTCTTCGAGCGGGGCGTCCTCGGGGGCGGCGTCCAGAGCGGCCTGGGCGGCGCGCTCGCGCCGGCAGAGCAGGCAGAAGGTGCCGTCTTCGGAGGCGGCCCAGCTTTCGGGCAGCTCGACCTGCTCGCCGCCGAGGCGGCTGACTACAACCCCGCACTGATCGCAGGTCCATTTTTTCGCGGTAGTGACGCTCATAAGAGACAGATTCGGCGAGGGGTGAAGCTGCCGAACCGGTCTACCTACCGTAGCAGGGTGATGAAATTACCCTGCTAGCAAGCACTAACTGCGGTATTTCGCCGAAGAAAGGGAGTTTTCCGGCGTTCTCGGCCTCCTACACTTTGAGCATGCCCGTCGAGGAGACGTCCGAGCCCACCTACACGCTCTACCGCCGCGGTCTCGAGCTGCTCGAGGACGGCGACTTCGAGCACGCCACCGCGCCGCTGGCCGAGGCCGCCCGCCGGGCGCCCGAGAAGACCTCGGTACGCGAGGCGCTCGGCCGCGCCTACTTCCGCTCCGGCCGCTTCGCCCCCGCCGCCGCGGAGTTCGAGGCCGTGGTCGAGACCCACCCGGTCGACGACTACGCCCACTTCTGCCTCGGCCGCGCCCTCAGCAAGACCGGCCAGAAGCGCCGCGCCCGCCACCACCTGGCGCTGGCCTGCAACCTGCGGCCCGACCGGCGGGATTACCGCTACTACCGACGGCTGCTCGACTCGGAGGGATCTGAAACGAAGGAGGACGGCCCAGGAGCTTGTCGATTTTGACGACCCGCCGTTCCATCCTCTGGAGTTGTTCCTCGACGTCGTCGAGCCAGTCATCGGGGAAGGGGGAGAGGTCCACGTCCGGCTCCTCTAAGCCTGGGCTGGGGCGTCGCATGTTCTGCTCGCTGGCCATAGGGAAGTTCCTAACTCTACCGTTCTGCTTCCAGGCGCTCAAGGCGCTGCTCGTGCGATCTCAGCTTCGCCAGGGCGTCGTCTAATTTGAAGCGAGCTTCCTGCATCTTCTTCTGCGTCCGGCGCTCGAACGCCACCTGTTCGGAGAGCAGATCTTGGTGTTCGTCGCTGGCTTGACGGACCACCTCCTCCGTCTTCAGCCCGTGAGTGCCGAACTCGGCGAAGCCCCTCCCGCTCAACGCGAGGACGAACGCCATTGCCGCCAGATAGAAGGCGATGAAGAAAGCGGCGCCGATCTCGAGTCGGTAGACCTGCTCGGCTTGCAGCGCGTAGTCGGGAACGGGATCGGGGGTCGCGACCGTCGCCGCCAGGTGGGCGGCGAACGTCAGCCCGACCAAGACCAAGATCGCGAAGCCGTAGTTCTTGAACCAGCGTCCCATCACTTCATTAAGGAAGCGCCGGGCCCGAAGTCTCCCCCCGTGGAGCGGTGCCTACAGCCCCGCCACCAGCTTTCCCACCGTTTCCTGCGAGAAGTACGGGCCGTAGGTGCGCGAGCGGTCATTCAGGTGCAGGTAGGAGCTGAGGCCGTTGATCTGGGTGCCGTCGGCGATCAGCCAGCCGCCGCCGCTGGCGCCGGGCGCCCAGTGGCAGCGGATCGCCAGGGTCGGGGGGCCGGGGAGGCGGTAGCTGAGGCGGTCGTCGCCGACGTAGGGGGAGTTGCAGCCCTGCATCCGCTTCACGCTGCCGGGGTAGCCGAAGGTGGCGAAGCGCTGTTTGCGGGTCAGGCCGAGGGCGATCGCGGCGCCGCCTCCGACCGCGTCGGCGACGTTCAGGCCCCGGTTGTTGGGAGCGGTGAGGAAGGCGCCGAGGTCGAAGTCGGAGTTGGCCTGCCTGGTCCAGGGCCGGGGCGCGAAGATCTTGCCGGGCTTGGCGACGAAGGCGCCGAAGGGGGCCTTGCCGGCGGTGTAGGCGGGGACGAACATGAGGTTCCGGTACCAGCGCGTGAAGCCCTCTTCGCTGCCGTTGTTGACGCAGTGGCCCGCCGTCAGCACCAGCTGCCGCGTGGGGCTGTCGATCGCCGTCCCCGAGCAGTAGGCCAGTTCTTTGCCGATCTTGACGAAGATGCGGCCGTTGAACGAGTAGGGCGGGACGTCGGGGGTGCCGACGGTGAGGAAGCTGGCGCCGGCGGTCGGGGCGGGGCGGCCGAGGCGGAGGTCGGTGTTGCCCCTGCCGTCGAGGACGAGGTCGAGCGGGCGGGCGCTCGCCATCCGCTCCAGCGTCCAGTAGCGGAGGACGCGGGCGGCCTCGGCCCGCTCGGAGGAGGCGGTGGCGAGGGATGGGGCGGGAGCGTGAGAGCGCTGGACGGCGAGGGCGCCGGGTGCGAGCGCGAGGATCGCGAGCAGGGCCGACAGCGCGGCCAGGAGTGCTCGAGTGGCGGCGGGGAGGCGCATCGGGTGGACGAGGATAGAGAGCGCCGCCGGCGGGACGACCGGGTGGCCGCCCCGCGCGGATGTGACGAGTGCAGGCGTCAGCCGAGGAGTGGGATGACGCAGCGGAATTTCTTGGTGGTGGTGGATGCGACGAAATTGATCTGCCCTGCGGCGGAGACGGTGATCACTGCATAAGTGTCGAGACCTGAGACATTCGTTAGGTCCCCAGTCCACTCGTCCCCGACCGCCAACGCGATTCCCTGCTGCTGCGAGAACGCCGCCAGCGAGAGCGCGTCCGGGAGCTCGCCGCCCTGGGCCGCGCAGGAGGCCGCCGCGTCGGGCGCGTTCAGCGCCGCTTCGCCGTTGGCGATCTGCCAGCAGGCGCCGGCGAAGTAGCGGGTGCCGGACTCGCAGCC
Source organism: Solirubrobacterales bacterium (assembly GCA_035942135.1). GTDB lineage: Bacteria > Actinomycetota > Thermoleophilia > Solirubrobacterales > 70-9 > VAYN01. Next base: position 12,607 of record DASZDI010000017.1, read on the forward strand.
GGCTTTGTAGCCGCCGACGCTTTCCGCGTTTTTCGCCTCCACCGCATTCTGCGCGGTCTCCGCTTCGCGAGCCGACTGCGCCGTCTCCGAATGCACGGCGGAGGGGACCGTCCCCAGCGTCGAGACGTCGATCTGGACTCCCGTGATCGACCCCGGTGCCAGCTGGCCTCCCTGGATCGCCCCCGGCTTCAGCCGGTTCCCCGGCACCGACCCGACCGCCAGGCGGTTCCCCGGGATCGACTTCGCCTTGATCGAGTGCCCGTCGATCTTCTTCGCGGCGTAGACGGTCCCGCTCATCGCCGCCACCAACGCCACGCCCGCAACAACAAGTGCCGGCCCCTGCCGGCGCAATCCCCTGCTCATCGTTTCTCCTTACGTCTGTTGACCGGACCAGGCCGGAACACCGGATGGGCCGTCTGAAGTGGCGGCACCCTAGACGCAGAAATGTGACCTTGGACGAATGTCTACACCTGGGTTCGTCAAAGGTTGGA
>DASZDI010000018.1:0-6364 GCA_035942135.1 Solirubrobacterales bacterium
TTCTTCCTCTGGGCCGGCTCGCCGCTTCCAAATCAGTAACGCTTATTTGGCGAAGTTTTTACGTTCCGCCGACAACACGTTGCATGTTGCTCGATAAGCTGCCACCATGGCGGTGATGGCAAGAGAAGCGTGGACCGACCAACGGCTCGACGACCTCAAGGCCCAAGTCGAAGGCATCGACCGACGGATGGAGGCCGGGTTCACGGAACTGAGGGCCGACCTCAAAGGGCTGCGAACCGAAATGCACACCGGGCTCAAAGAGCTGCGAGCTGAAATGCACGCCGACCTTCAAGGGGTGCGCGCTGAAATGCAGACCGATCTGCAGGGACTGCGAGCTGAAATGCACGCTGATTTCCAAGAGGTGCGCACGACCATGGAGGCCGGGTTCAAAGAGGCGCAAGCGGAATCGGTCTCGATTCGGCAGGACATGGCAAATCAATTCGCCGCGCAGAACCGGATGATGATTCAGCTGTTCGGCGGGATGTTCGCGACGATGGCGATCGGCTTTCTCGGGGTGATCGCCACGATCATCGCCCAGACCTGACGGCCGTCAGACGACGAACCTGCCGTCTTCCTGCATCACGACGCCGTCGACTTCGAGCTTGCCGCCGAGGCGGAGGTCGCAGACGAGGTCGGTGTGGACGGCGGACTCGTTCTCGCCGCCGGACTCCGGATAGCTGGTCCCGACCGCCATGTGGACGGTGCCGCCGATCTTCTCGTCGAGCAGGACCTCGCGGGTCCCTTTCTCGATCCCGTAGTTGGTGCCGATCCCGAGCTCGCCCAGGCGCCGGGCGCCCTCGTCGGTGTCGAGCAGCTTCAGCAGGTATTCCTCGCCGCGGTCGGCGGAGGCGTCGACGACCTTGCCCGCCTCGAAGCGCAGGCGCACCCCGGAGACCTCGCGGCCGCCGATCACCGCCGGCAGGTGGAAGCTGACCTCGCCCTCCACCGAGTCCTCGATCGGCCCGGTGAAGAACTCGCCGTCGGGCATGTTGTTGTCGCCGACGCAGGGGATGAACCTGCGGCCGGCGATGCCGAGCTTGATGTCGGTGCCCGGCGCCGTCACCCGCACCTCCTCGTGCCCCTCGATCCACTCCGCCAGGCGGGTCGTCTCCTCGGAGGCGCGCTTCCAGGCCGTCAGCGGCTCCGGGTCGGTCGCCAGGCAGGCGCCGTAGTAGAAGTCTTCGTAGTCGGCCAGGCTCATCTCCGCCTCCGAGGCGTAGGCGCTGGTCGGGTAGAGCGTGTAGCACCAGCGGAAATCGCCCTCGGCGCTGCGCTTCATCGCCCGCGCCATCAGGTCTCCGGTGGCCGACTGGCGCAGGGTCTGGCGCTCCGGCGGCACCCCGGAGAGCTCGCGGGTGTTGGTGCTGGCCCCGATCGCGATCCGCACGTCGACGTTGTCGACCATCCACTCGGCGAAGGGAGAGATCCATTCCAGCTGCTTGTCGGAGGCGTGCTTGAAGTAGGCGGCGATCTGCCCCTCCAGGGCCACGTTCAGCACCGGGTGCCCGCCCGCCCGCAGGACTTCTTCGTAGACCGCCAGCAGCAGCGGCGCCGCGGCGCTCTCGCCGTCGATCGAGACGACGTCGTCCTCCTTGACCTGGGTCGAGTAGCCGACCAGGATCTTCGCCAGGTTCTGGATTCGCGGATCGCCGCCGCTCATCGCTTCGCCTCCTCCCCCGCTCTTTCGCGGGCTGCCGTGGTCATCGCCATGAATATCGCGTGGAAGCGCGGGTCGTCGGTCAGCTCCGGGTGGAACGCGCAGGCCAGCACGCTCCCCTCGCGGATCGCCACCGGCCGGCCCTCGAAGGAGGCCAGCACCTCCACCCCGGGCCCGCAGCGCTCGACCCACGGCGCCCGGATGAAGACCGCGCGCAGGGGCTCGTCGCCGGCGCCCTCGACCTCGAGGTCCGCCTCGAAGCTCTGCAGCTGGCGGCCGAAAGCGTTGCGCTTCGCGGTCGCGTCGATGAAGCCGAGGTGCTCGGCGTCGCAGACGATCAGGCCCGCGCAGGTGCCGAGGACCGGCCGTCCCGCCTCGTGGTGCTCGCGCAGGGCGGGCTCGAGGCCGGCGGAATCGATCATCTTGCCGATCGTCGTGCTCTCGCCGCCGGGGATGACGAGAGCGTCGAGGCCCTCCATGTCCTCGGCGGTCCGGACCTCGCGCGGCTCGGCGCCGAGCTGGCGCAGGGTCTGCCCGTGAGCCTCGAAGTCGCCCTGGAGGGCGAGGACGCCGACCCTGAGGCCGGCCACCTACGCTCCGCGGTTCTGCAGCAGGGCGTCCTCGGCGGCGAGGCCGGCGATCTCGAGCCCCGGCATCGCCTCGCCGAGGCCGATCGAGGCGGCGGCGACCCGCTCGGGGTCGTTGTGGTGGGTGGTCGCCTCGACGATCGCCTTGGCCCGGCGCTGCGGGTCCGCGCTCTTGAAGATTCCGGAGCCGACGAAGTTGCCCTCGGCGCCGAGCTGCATCATCAGCGCTGCGTCGGCGGGAGTGGCGATGCCGCCCGCGCAGAAGAGCGGCACCGGGAGCCGACCCGCGGCGGCGACCTCCTGGACCACTTCCAAGGGGGCCTGGTGCTCTTTCGCGGCCGCGGAGAGCTCCTCGGGGCGCAGCTGCGCGAGCCGCTTGATGCCGGAGGTGATCTCACGCATGTGGCGGACCGCCTCGACGACGTTGCCGGTCCCAGCCTCGCCCTTGGAGCGGATCATCGCCGCTCCCTCGCCGATCCGCCGCAGCGCCTCGCCGAGGTTGGTGGCGCCGCAGACGAAGGGCACGTCGAAGGCGAGCTTCTCGATGTGGTGGCGCTCGTCGGCCGGGGTCAGCACCTCCGACTCGTCGATGTAGTCGACCTCCAGCGCCTGCAGCACCTGCGCCTCGGCGAAGTGGCCGATCCGCGCCTTCGCCATCACCGGGATCGAGACCGCCTCCTGGATCCCTTTGATCATCGCCGGGTCCGACATCCGGGCCACCCCGCCGTCGCGGCGGATGTCCGCGGGGACCCGCTCCAAGGCCATCACGGCGACCGCCCCGGCCTCCTCGGCGATCTTCGCCTCCTCGGGCGTGACCACGTCCATGATCACCCCGCCTTTCAGCATCTCGGCGAGGCCGGTCTTCAGTCGAAACGTCGCGCGCTCAGTCATCGCGTCCATCTTACGTGGACGGGTCGTCCGACCCGCGGGTGGCCCGCCGAGAGAGGTCGAGCACGTAAACCTCGCGCGCAGGCCTCTCTCGGGCGGGACAGGATCCGCGGGCCTGCGCTCGCCCGCGCTACTTCAGCTTGTACGCGCGGATGCGGTCTTTGTGGGCGGCTTCGTCGCGGGCGTAGAGGCCGTGGGCCATGCCCTGGACGAGCGCCATCAGCGCCGTGTGGGAGCGCGTGAAGCTCGGGCTGTTGGAGGAGAAGTAGAGGGTCAGCTCGGCGTGCTCCCCCACCTCCGACATCGTCGCGTCGGAGATCGCCAGGGTGCGGGCGCCGCGGTGGTGGGCCAGCTTCATCGCCCGCAGCAGCAGCGGGTGGGCGCGGCCCGCGGAGAGGGTGATGACGAGCGTGTTCTCGTCGATCCGGCCGAGCCGCTGCAGGGACTCGCCGCCGGTGCTGGCGACGATTTCGGCGCGGATGTCGAGCAGGCTGAGGGTGTGGCGCAGGTAGCTGGCGAAGAAGGCCATCTGGTCGACGCCGACGATGACGATGCGCTGAGCGGTGGCGACCGCCTCGATCGAGGCGTTGACCTGCTCGGGGGTCAGCTTGCGCGCGGTTTCCTCGAGGTTCGCGTAGTCGGCGCTGAGCGATCCCTCCAGCTCGGAGTGGTCGAAGGAGAAGAGGGCCCCGCCGGCGGCGCCGCTGGCGGCGATCGTCGTGCGGTACTCCTCGATCGCCGCCTGCTGCAGCTCCGGGTAGCCCTCGAAGCCGAGGGCCTGGGAGAAGCGCACCACCGTCGATGACGAGGTGCTCGCTCTCCGGGCCAGCTCCTCGGCGGTGAGGAAGGCTGCCTCGTCGAGGTGGTCGACGATGTAGCGGGCGACGTCCTTCTGGGAGCGCGAGAACTCGTCGAAGCGCTCCTGGATGTAGTCGGAAAGGCTTTTGAGTTGGGGGGACTTCGTTGCGGTCTTGGTCACGGCGGTCCATTTCGCCGAACCTGACCCTTTCCCTTCCAGGTTCTGGTTGGATTGTTCGGGCGATGACCCTCGAGAGAGCCCTGCGGCTCACCAATCGCAACATGATCGCCTTCGATCTTCTGCTCGGAAGCGCCGCCATCGCCGCCCCCGCCGCGACGCTGAAGGTGCTCGGCCACGACGAGCCCTCGCCCGACGCCAGGCACCTCTTCCGCCGCTGCGGGCCGATCTGGCTCACCTTCGCCGCCGCCCACCTCGTCGCCGACCGCCGCGGCAGCCGGGCCGACTGGCAGTCGCTGGCCTGGCTGCGCGGGACCGAGATCGCCACCGACGCCCTCTGGGCCGCCTCGCCCGCGGTCACCCGACCAGGCGCGAAGCTGGGACTGCGGCTGGCGAGCGCCTCCAACCTGGCGATGGCCGCCGGCTTCGCCTGGATGTCGAGGCGCTGAGATGGGTCAGTTCGAGGGCCTCCCGAGCATCCGCTGGAGCCTCACCGGGATCAACGAAGAGGGCGACGAGACCTGGCTGATCCGCGGCATCTCCCGCAAGCTCTACCGCTGCCCCGGCTGCCACGGGGAGATCCCGGTCGGCGAGGAGCACACGATCGTCCAGTACGTGCGCCGACTCGGCGGGACCGACCACCACCACTGGCACCGGCGCTGCGCCGAAGAGCTGCTGGTCCCCGAGCTCGGCAGCCTGAAGCGGGTCCCCGCCTCGGAATCGAGCCAGTCGAAGCTCGAGCGCCGCGGGCGACAACCGGCCGGCCGCCGCAAGCGGCCCTGAGCCCGCGCCGGGTGCGAAGAGGTGCGGCAGCGGGCCGAACGGGTCACCCACGGCAACGAGCGGCCCTAGACTCGGTGGACAGATGCGCCACCGACTCGCCCTTCCCCTCCTGGTCGCCTTCCTCTCCCTGACCTGGGGCACCGCCTCCCAGGCCGAGATACAGCAGGCGGGGAACCTGCGGGTCAGCTTCGAAGCCGACTTCGCCCCGCACTCGCTGCCGCGCCTCAAGGCCGCTCCCGTCGAGGTCGAGATCAACGGCAAGATCGCCACCACCGACGGCAGCCATCCGCCGGCGCTGCGGTGGCTGGAAGTGTCCCTGCACCGCAACGGCAGGCTCTCTGCCAAGGGGCTGCCGGTCTGCGCGGCCCCCGTCCTGCAGTCGACCAGCAGCGAGGGGGCGCTCGAGCGCTGCCGGGGCGCTCGCGTCGGCCGCGGGAGCTTCCGCGCCGAGGTCGCCCTCGGCGGCGAGCCGATCCCGACCCGCGGCACCATCCTCGCCTTCAACAGCCGCCGCGGCGACAAGCCGGCCCTGCTGCTCCACCTCTTCACCGCCGTCCCCGCCCGCTTCACGATGGTCGTGCCGCTGGTGATCGGGCACCGGCAGGAGGGGCAGTTCGGGACCGTGCTGCGGGCCCGGGTCCCGAAGCTGGGCGGCGGCCTCGGCTCGATCACCGAAATCGACCTGACGATCGGGCGCCGCTACTCCTTCGCCGGCAAGCGCCGCAGCTACGTCTCGGCCGCCTGCGGGGCCCCGGCCGGCTTCCCGGGGGCGATCTTCTCCTTCGCCCGCGGCAGCTTCCGCTTCGAAGCGCACCGGGAGATCCGCACGACGCTGATCAGGGACTGCACCGTCCGCTAGAGGCCGAGCCCGCCGACTCCCCGCTCGTCCCAGCCCAGGTGGTGGGCGAGCTCGTGGCGCAGCGTCTGCTCGACTTGGCGGGCGAGCAGCTCGGGGTCGTGGCCGAAGTCCCGCTCGAGGGTGTCGCGGTAGATCACGATCCGGTCCTCGAAGTTTTCGGCGGCGAGCCCGTCGCCGAAGTACTCGCCGTAGGCGTGGCGCTCGAACCCGAGGTCGGAGACGATCACCGCCACCCTCTCCAGGAGGCGCTGGAATTCCTCCGGGAGCCGGTCGATCGCGTCGGCGACAAGGGTCTCGAACCTGTCCGGCTCCGTCTGATTCACTGGCCCACCACGTTATCCAGCAACCATCGGGAGCAATGCACATGAGAGACGATCAGCCCGCCCCACCCAGCAAGCTGCGCGCCCTCGGCACCGCCTTCGCCGTGCTCGCCGTCGTCGCCGGCGGCGTCGTCTGGTCCGGCTGTGGCAGCAGCGACGACAACAACGCCGACACCGTCCGCGACCAGGCCGAGCGGCAAATCGAAGAAGGCACCAAGAAGGCCGAAGAAGCGGTCGAGGAAGGCGCCGAGAAGACCGAGAAGGGGCTCGAAGAAGCCAAAGAAAAGATCGAAA
>DASZDI010000019.1:0-4668 GCA_035942135.1 Solirubrobacterales bacterium
GCTCGATCCCTCGCCGCACCCGGACCTCGTCTGGCTTGCCCCCCGCGGCGCCCAGCACATGGTCGAGGAGGTGCGGGAGCGGGTGATCCGCGCCGCCGCCTACCGGCCCTTCGAAGGCGGCAGGCGGGTCTTCGTCGTCGAGGCCGCCGAGGCGATGCGGGACGAGAGCCAGAACGCGCTGTTGAAGACCCTGGAGGAGCCGCCCGAGTTCGTCCACCTGATCCTGCTCAGCTCCGACCAGGAGGGCCTGCTGGAGACGGTCGCCTCCCGCTGCCAGGCGGTCGACTTCGCGCCCCTGCCGGCGGAGGTCCTGGAAGGGCAACTGGCCGAGGGAGGCGCGCCGGCCGAGGAGGCGGCAGCAGCCGCCCGCCTCGCCGCCGGCGACCTCGAGCGGGCGCGGCTGCTGCTCGATCTGCGCGGCCGCGAGCTTCGCGCTGACGCTGAGCGCTGCATGGCCGCCGCCCTCGACGGGAAGTGCGCGAGCGCTCCGTGGAAGGCGCTGCTCGACCGCGCCCAGGCCGCCGGCGCCGACGTCGAAGCCGCGACCCGCGAGGCGCTGGAAGAGGAGTCGAAGGCGGGTGTCAAACGCAGCGCCAAGGAGATCGGCGACGGCGCCAAACGCGCGGGCCGCCGCCGCCGCACCGAGATCCTCGAGCTCGCCTTCGAGCTCTGCGCGACCTGGCTGCGCGACCTCGCCGCGGTCGCCTCGGGGGCCGAGGAGGTCGTCTTCAACCGCGACCGCCTCGAGCGGCTGCGGGCTCAGGCGGAGGGGCTGGACCCGGCCCGCGCCCGCCGCGGCGCCGAGCTGGTCCAGGAGACCCGCCGCGGCCTCAACCTGAACGTCTCCGAGGAGCTGGCCCTCGAGGCGCTGTTCTTCCGCCTTGAGGCTTTATTGACGTGAGCGGACGGCCTCAGACGCCGTTATACGGCGTCCTCGGTAGCCGAGATAGCGCTGCTGTTCCGGCTCCCCGCGTCCTTGTCTGACGGCGTCTGAGCCTCGTCTTGACGTGCCCCGTCGATGGCTCGCTCCTGCGCCAGCCGAGTTATCTGAGCGGCCTGGCGGGACATGATCACGCTGAAGTTGAGCGCCAGCCCGAGCAGCAGCAGGAGGACGACCGAGAAGAGGGCGACGTTGGTGTTGCGGACCCCCATCAGGTCGGCGACCAGCTCCAGCAGGCCGGGGAAGGCGGCGCCCGCGAGCATCCCCAGGCCGGCGACGAACCAGATCACGCTGTAGCGCTCCTGCAGCCGGTCGCGGCGGATCAGGTCGAGGATCAGCAGCATGAAGAAGACGGCGAGCACCGCGGCGACGATCCGCGTCTGCGAGGTGAGGTGGACCTGGCCGCCGTTGCCCGCCGCCGCCAGCAGGGCGCTCATCGCTCCGCCTCCGCGTGCCGGGGCCGGAACTGACCGACGAGGAGGACGACGAGCCCCTTGAAGATGAAGAAGGTCGACTTGACCGGGGTCAGGAAGGAGGCGCCGCCGGTCCGCTCCAGCATCCGCACCGGCACCTCCTCGACCCGCAGGCCCTGGCGCACCGCCAGCTGCAGCGACTCGATCTCGGCGAAGTCGGGCGAGTAGTGCTTGCTGAAGAGCGTCATCACGCGGCGGTTGGCGGCGCGCATGCCGCTGGTCGTGTCGGTGAAGCGCTGCCGGGTCGCGAGGGTGAGGAAGAAGCGGAAGACGTTGGTCCCGATCCGCCGCGAGAAGGTCGGCCGGTAGTCGTCGGCGGCCGAGACGGCGCCGGCGTGGTAGCGCGAGCCGATCACCAGGTCGGCGCGGTCGGCGGTCACCTCGGCCAGCAGCCGGGCCACCTCCTCGGCCGGGTGCTGGCCGTCGGAGTCTAGGTGGGCGCAGGCGTCGTAGCCGTTGCGCAGGGCGTAGAGGTAGCCGGTCTGCAGCGCCGCCCCCAGCCCCTGGTTGAAGGGCAGCGAGGCGACCAGCGCCCCGGCCTCGCGCGCCCGCTCGGCGGTCGCGTCGGTCGAGCCGTCATCGACGACGAGGACGTCGGCCGCGGGGATGAACTTGCGCACGTCGGCGATCACCTCGGCAACCGAGGCCTCCTCGTTCCAGGCGGGGATGAAGACGAGAATGCGCACGATCCCGATTCTCCCACTTAGGCACGGAAAGGCCCGGTCTGCCACGACGAGAAGAGGATTGTGTTAGTAAATCTTCATGAGCCGCTCCGACGAGAACCCGGCCGGGCCTCAGCCCGGCGCCCTGCGGATCGGGATGCGCCTCTGGCTGACGGGGGCCTTCGCCGCGGTCAGCCTGATCACCGTCGCCGCGGTCTACTTCTTCGGCGACAACGAGCGGGCGCTGGTCGCCGCGGTGATCCTCGGCGTCCTCGCGGGCTTCCTGATCGCGGTGGCGATCTCCCATCGCGTCGTCGGCCTCGCCAACGCCGCCGGGGAAATGGCGGGCGGCTCCTTCGACGCGCCGCTGAAAACCGCCGGCCCTGACGAGATCGGCGACCTCGCCCGCGCCCTGGACTCGATGCGCGCCTCGCTGAAGGAGAGCTTCGGCGTGCTCACCGCCGACCGCAACAAGCTGGCGGCGATCTTCGACGGCCTCACCGACGTGGTCATGGTCGTCGACTACGAAGGGCCGGTCCGCTTCTCCAACAGCGCCGCCGCCCGCATCCTCGACGCCGAGGGGCAGCCGCCCGAGGTGATCCTGCCGCAGCTCCACCGCGCTTCGGAGGTCGGCTTCTCCGCCCACCCGGCGCTGCGGATCGGCGACCGCGCCTACGCGATGACCGCCCGCTCGCTGCCCGACGAGCGCGCCGTCCTCGCCGTCCTCCGCGACCGCACCGACGAGCTGCGCCGCGAGCTCGCCGAAGCCGACTTCGTCTCCAACGCCGCGCACGAGCTGCGCAACCCGCTGGCAGGCATCTCCGGCGCGATCGAGGTCCTCCAGGACGGCGCCAAGAACGACCCCAAGGACCGCGACCACTTCCTCAAACGCCTCGGCGAAGACGCCGAGCGGATGAACCGCCTGACCCAGTCGCTGCTGACCCTGGCGCGGGTCGAGTCCCGCGGCGCCCCGGAGAGCGAGATCGTCGACGTGCCGCTGGCGATCCGCGACGTCGTCGACGCCTGCGAGGCGCCGCCGCACGTCGAGCTCGTCGTCGACGTCGAGTCCAAACTGGCCGCCGCCGGCGACCCGACCCTGCTGCGCCAGGTGATGATCGGCCTGCTCACCAACGCCTTCAAGAACACGCCCCCGCCCGGCACCGTTACCGTTCGCGGCCGCCATGACAGCAACGGGGAGGTCATCTTGGAGGTCATCGACACCGGCACCGGCATCCCCGCGGCCGAGATCGAGCGCGTCTTCGAGCGCTTCTACCGCCGCAGCGAGTCCCGCAAGCAGGAGGGCTTCGGCCTCGGCCTGGCGATCGCGCGACGGATGGTCGACGTGATGGGCGGCCGGATCGGCGCCGAGTCGGTCGAGGGGGAGGGGAGCACCTTCTGGGTCCGCCTCCCGATCGCGCAACCGAGCCCGACCCCCGTCGCATGAGCAGCGGCCGCATCCTCATCGCCGACGACGAGCCCTCGGTCCGCGACTCGGTCGGCTACGCGCTGGCCCAGGAGGGCTTCGACGTCACCCCGGCCGCCGACGGCGACGAGGCGGCGGAGCTGCTCGGCAACGGCGTCCCCTACGACCTGCTGATCCTCGACATCATGATGCCGGGGCCGAGCGGCCTCGACATCTGCCGCGACGTGCGCTCCCGCAGCGCCGTGCCGATCATCGTCCTCACCGCCAAAGACGCCGAGGTCGACAAGGTGGTCGGGCTCGAGGTCGGCGCCGACGACTACGTCACCAAGCCCTTCTCGGTCCGCGAGCTGCTTGGCCGGGTCCGCGCCCAGCTGCGCCGCCGCGAACTCGACCGGGCGCCGCTGGCCCAGGCGGTGAAGATCGAGTCCGGGCCGGTCTCGATCGACCTCGTCCGCCACGTCGCCACCGTCCGCGGCGTCCCCGTCAACCTGACCCGCTCGGAGTTCCAGCTGCTGCGCCTGCTCGTCGCCCGCCCCGGCGAGGTCTTCTCCCGCTCGCAGATCATGGAGGAGCTGTGGCAGACCGAGTTCGACGGCGACGAGCGCGCCTGCGACGTCCACATCTCCAACCTGCGCCAGAAGGTCGAGCGCGATCCGCAGAAGCCGGAACTGGTGGTCACCGTGCGCGGGGTCGGCTACAAGTTCACCGGCGGCTCGGCTTAGCCGGGCGCCGGCCGGCGGGCCCGGCTCACTACGGTGTAGGGCACAGCAACTTCTGGATTGGAGGCCCTATGCCACTGGTACCGATGGTCGTCGAGCAGACCGCTCGCGGCGAGCGCTCATTCGACATCTACAGCCGCCTGCTCGCGCAGCGGATCATCTTCCTCGGCGAGCCGGTGACCGAGGACCTCGCCAACCTGATCATCGCCCAGCTGCTGCACCTCGAGTCCGACGACCCCGAGAAGGACGTCAGCCTCTACATCAACTCGCCCGGCGGCTCCGCCTACGCGGGGCTGGCGATCTACGACACGATGCAGTTCATCAAGCCGCAGGTGCAGACGATCTGCGTCGGCGTCGCGATGAGCATGGGAGCGCTGCTGCTGTGTGCCGGCGCGTCCGGCAAGCGGATGGCGCTGCCGAACTCGAAGATCCTGATCCACCAGGTCTCCGC
>DASZDI010000020.1:0-3447 GCA_035942135.1 Solirubrobacterales bacterium
GCCGGGGCCGGTTCGCGAGCGGTCAGCTCCTCGACCCGGTCGGCGTCGGTGAAGATCGCCAGGCACTTGATCAGGATCTCGGAGGCCTCGCGCAGCGCCGCCCCCGGCTCGATCGAGCCGTCGGTCTCGAGGTCGAGGGTCAGTTTGTCGAAGTCGGTCCGCTGGCCGACCCGGGCGGTGGCAACCGCGTAGGAGGCGCGCCGGATCGGCGAGAAGATCGAGTCGATCGGGATCACGCCGATCGGCTGCTCGTCGGACTTGTTCTCTTCGGCCGGCGAGTAGCCGCGGCCGCGGCCGATCGTCAGGTAGACCTCGAGCTTGGTTTTTTTCTCGAGGGTGGCGATCGGCGCCTCGGGGTTGAGGATCTCGACGCCGGAGGGAAGATCGATGTCCTTGGCCTTGATCTCGCCGGGGCCGGTGGCTACCAGCGGGGCCTCGACCTCGTCCGCGTCGGTGTGCATGCGGACGACCAGGTCCTTGAGGTTGAGGATGATGTCGGTGACGTCCTCCTTGACGCCCGGCACGGTCGAGAACTCGTGCGCGACGCCCTCGATGCGGACGCTGGTGATGGCGGCGCCGCCGAGCGAGGAGAGGAGAACGCGGCGGAGGCTGTTGCCGAAGGTGTAACCGAAGCCCTTGTCGAGCGGCTCGATCGTGAAGGTGCCGCGACGGTCGTCGATTTTCTCGGAGGTGATGCGGGGGACCTGGAAATCAGTGGTCATGAGTTCCTTGCGTATGCGTGTTCAGAAATTGCGTTCCGGGCTACTTGGAGTACAGCTCGACGATCAGCTGCTCCTGGACCGGCGCCGAGATCTCGGAGCGCTCGGGGTAGCGCAGGACTTTGGCGGTGAGGGCATCGTGATCTGCCTGCAGCCAGGCCGGGACCGTGGAGACGAGTTCGGTGGCCCGGCGGATCGTGTCGGTGGCGGACGATCCGGCCTTGATCGAGATGATGTCCTCGGGACGTACCTGGTAAGAGGGGATGTTGACCCGGCGGCCGTTGATCTGCCAGTGGCCGTGGGTGATCAGCTGCCGCGCCTGGCGCCGCGAGGCGGCGAAGCCGAGGCGGACGAGCACGTTGTCGAAGCGGGACTCGAGCAGCCGCAGCAGGTTCTCGCCGGTGACGCCCTCCTGCCGGGATGCCTTCTCGTAGTAGGCGCGGAACTGTTTCTCGAGCACCTGGTAGTAGCGGCGGGTCTTCTGCTTCTCGCGCAGCTGGACGCGGTACTCGGACTGGCGCAGACGGCCGCGGCCGTGCTCGCCGGGCGGGTAGGAGCGACGCTCGACGCCGCACTTGTCGGTGAAGCAGCGCTCGCCCTTGAGGAAGAGTTTCTGGCCCTCGCGGCGGCACTGCTTGCACTGCGGGGCGGTATCGCGAGCCACTAGACCCTCCTCCGCTTCTTCGGGCGGCAGCCGTTGTGGGCCTGCGGGGAGACGTCCTTGACCGTGGTCACGTCGAGGCCGGCGGCCTGTAGCGATCGGATCGCGGTCTCGCGGCCCGAGCCGGCGCCCTTGGCGAAGACCTCGACCCGCTCCAGCCCGTGTTCCATGCCCTTTTTGGCGGCCGCGTCAGCGGTCACCTGGGCGGCGAACGGGGTCGACTTGCGCGAGCCTTTGAACCCGGCCGAGCCGGCCGACTCCCAGGCGATCACGTTGCCGTCGGTGTCGGTGAGGGTGACGATCGTATTGTTGAAGGAAGTCTTGATGTGCGCCTGCCCGTAGGTGACGTTCTTTTTGACGCGGCGGCGCGTGCGCCCTTTGGAGCTTTTCTTCTCAGCCATGGTCTCCCTGCCTATACCTTGCGCTTGCCGGCGACGCTGAGGCGCCGCGGGCCCTTGCGGCCGCGCGCGTTGGTCTTGGTGCGCTGACCCCGGACCGGCAGGCCGCGCCGGTGGCGAAGGCCGCGGTAGGAGCCGATCTCCATCAGCCGTTTGACGTTCTGCGAGCGGTCGCGGCGGAGGTCGCCCTCGACTTCGCGGTTCTCGACCGCCTCACGAAGTTTCATCACCTCGTCCTCGGTCAGGTCCTTGACCTGGGTGCCGGGGTCGACCCCGGTCTCGGCGACGATCTGTTTCGCCGTCGAGTGGCCGATCCCGAAGATGTAGGTGAGGCCGATCTCCACCCGTTTGTTGACGGGGACGTTGACGCCCGCGATCCGTGCCACGCTAGCCCTGCCTCTGCTTATGGCGCGGGTTCTGGCAGATCACCAGGACCGCCCCGTTTCGGCGGATTACCTTGCACTTCTCGCACATCGGCTTGACGGAAGCTCGAACCTTCATCGCTCCGGATTTCGTATCGACAACAGGATTCCCACGCGCCCCATGAGTCGGACGACAGGGCCAACCACCGGCCCATAAGGCCGACGGGGAAAGATAGCAGGGGACGTGCTTCGAGGACTCCCGGTCAGGCGTCCTCGACGAGGGCGAGGAGGAAGCCGTCGTAGCCCTTGCCGCCGACGGTCTGGATCGTGGTGGCGCTGACCCGCGGCTCCTCGGCCAACATCTCGTGGAGGCGGCGCTGCGCCTGGGCCGCCTCGTCGGGGTCCGCAGCGATGGCGAGCGAGCCGCCGCGGACGACGTTGTCGGCGACGATCGCCCCGCCCGGCCGCGTATGGTCGAGCACCCAGGCGAAGTAATTGGGCGTGTTGACCTTGTCGGCATCGATGAAGACCAGGTCGAACGGCCCGGCGCCCTCCTCGTCGAGCACCGGCAGCGCCTCCAAAGCAGGACCGACCCGCACCTCCACCCGGTCTCCCACCCCGGCCCGCTCGATGCTTCCGCGCGCCACCTCCGCGTACTCCGCCTTCGCCTCGAGCGTGATCAGCCGCCCGTCCTCCGGCAGCGCCCGCGCCATCAGGATCGAGCTGTAGCCGCCCAGCGTCCCGAACTCGAGCACCCGCTTCGCCCCGACCAGCCGGACCAACAGCTGCAGCAGCTTCCCCTGCGGCGGCGAGACCTGGATCGCCGGCAGCCCCGCCGCCTCCGCCGCCTTGACCGCAGCGCCCAGCCCCTCGTCCTCCCCGACGATCGTCTCGCCGATGAACCGGTCGACAGCCGAGAAGGTCTCCTGGTCCATCAGCTGTTCTCCGGCGGCGGCAGTCGGTCGAGTATGCGCATGATGGCTTCGCTCTGGGCCTTGCCTTCCGCTCTGCTTTCGGCGAACCCTTGCCGCAGTTCGTCACCGATGGAATGGCTGATCGCGAGGTGCTCGGCAGTCACCTTGCTCATCAGCCGCAGGATCCCATCGCTCTGGTGTTTCCGCTCCTCGTCGGCGGTCATCATCCGCCCTTTGAGCTCCTCCCAATCGCGCCGACGGGCATCCTCGGCGTCCTTGCAGCACCGCTCGACTCGTTCAAGGCGCTCTCGAATCTCGCGGCACTCCTTCTCCACACGCTGCTCGAAGGCTCGTTGCTTCCGCTCCAACTCCATATCCAGATCGTTCCAGGAC
>DASZDI010000021.1:0-3614 GCA_035942135.1 Solirubrobacterales bacterium
CGGTGACCGAGCTCTGAGCGACGCCGCCGGTGCGCTCGGCCAGCCACTCGGCCGCTTCGTTGGCGACCGGGATGAAGGTCGGGTTCGGTTTCTCGGGGTCCTGTTCGGTCTGCAGCAGCACGTTGCCTGAGGGCAGGCGCCGCGGCCGCAGGGCGATCGCGTTGTCGAGCGTCTGCATCACCAAGAGGATGATCGTCCGGCGCGACCAGCCCTTCGGCCAGAGCATCTTGATGAAGCGGCCGGGGTGGCGGACGATCTGCCCGAGCAGCTTCAGCGGCCGGGTGACTCGGGTCCCGTCGCCGACCAGCAGCGTGTAGAGCAGGCCCATCGAGTCGCCGGCTTTGCCGTAGCTGACGGTCTCGATGTGGGTGTCGGGATCGGGGTAGATGCTGCCGCTGATCGCGACCCGCTTGGTCAGGTCTTCGGGGTAGTCCTCGGGAACGGTGACGGCGAGGATCATCTCGCTGTTGGTCCGGACCAGCTCGCCGAGGCGGGGGGAGATCTTCGGCAGGGTGCCGTTGAGGCGGCAGCGCTGCAGCAGCTTGTTGGTGCCGAGGGCGCCGGCCGCGACGACGACGCCGCGGGCGGTGATCGTGCGCTTGCCGCGGCCGGGGATCATCCCCGAGCGTTCGCTGGTGACCGCGTAGCCGTCGCTGCCGTCGGCGGCGCCGAGCGGGCGGATCTCGGTCACGGTGCGGTCCGGGATCACCTCGGTGCCGCGGTGCTCGGCCAGCCAGAGGTAGTTCTTGACGAGGGTGTTCTTGGCGCCGACCGGGCAGCCGACCATGCAGCGGGCGCAGAGGGTGCAGCCGGTGCGGTCGGGGCCTTCGCCGCCGAAGAAGGGGTCCGGGACGGTTTTGCCGGCCTCGCCGAAGTAGATCCCGACGGGGGTCTTCTGGTAGGTGTCGGCGACGCCGAGGTACTCGCCGTACTCGCGCAGCAGCTCGTCGGAGGCGTCGTCGGTCTCGACGTTGACGACGCCGAGCATCCGCTTCGCCTCGTCGTAGTGCGGCTTCAGCTCTCTCTCCCAGTCGGCCAGGTCGCCCCACTGCGGGTCCTTGAAGAACTTCGAGGGCGGCACGTAGAGGGTGTTGGCGTAGCCGAGGCTGCCGCCGCCGACGCCGCTGCCGCTGAGGATCGAGACGTCCTTGAAGGGGGTGAGGCGGAAGATCCCGCGCAGGCCCAGTCGCGGCGCCCAGAAGTAGCGGCGCAGGTCCCAGGTCGACTTCGGGAAGTCCTTGTCCTCGAAGCGCTTGCCGCACTCGACGACGGCGACCTTGTAGCCCTTTTCGGAGAGGCGCAGCGCCGACACCGACCCCCCGAACCCGGAGCCGACGACAATCCAGTCGTAGTCGTACTGGCCCATCAGCCAGTCAAGCCTACTCCGTGCGGCCTAGGCCTCGCCGGGCTCAAGTGGGCGGAAGTCGCTCGTGCGGGCGCCGCAGACGGGGCAGAACCAGTCCTTGGGGATGTCCTCGAAGGGGGTGCCGGGGGGGATGCCGCCGTCGGGGTCGCCGATCGCGGGGTCGTAGATGAACCCGCAGCTGTCGCAGATCCAGAGGACGGCGTCTTTGGTCTCGGTGGTCATGTCCTGGATGTTAGGAGACGGCTATTTGCCGAAGCTGACCTGCGGGGTGGCGCGATCGGCTTCGTCGATCTCGAAGAACTCGCGCTCGGTGAAGCCGCCCTGGTTGGCGATGATCGAGCCGGGGAACTGCTGGATGTCCGTGTTGTAGGACTGGACGTTGGAGTTGTAGATCCGGCGCGCGGCGGCGATTTCGTCCTCGAGCTCGGAGAGGTTGCGGCTCAGCTGCTGGAAGTTCTCGGTCGCCCGCAGGGTCGGGTAGTTCTCGGCGACGGCGCGCAGTTCGGTCAGGGCGCCGGTCAGTTTCGACTCGGCTTTGGCGGTCTCGGCGACGTTGCTCGCCTGCATCGCCTCGGCGCGCGCTTTGGTCGCTTTTTCGAAGGTCGCGCTCTCGTGCTCGGCGTAGCCTTTGACCGTCTCCACGAGGTTGGGGACGAGGTCGCGGCGCCGCTTCAGCTGCACGTCGATCCCGCTCCAGGACTCGTCGACCCGGTTCCGCGAGGCGATGATCGAGTTGCGCTTCGCGATGTAGTAGATGACCGCGATGATGAGAATCGCGACGACGACGATGATGGCGATGGTCATTGAGGCTCCTGTTGTCGGACCGGGTCTGCGGGCATCCTAACGCCGCCCCCCGGCGCTGAGCGGGGCCGCGGCGCCGGCCCGCGCCGTAGGATCGCGCGGATGGGCGCCAAGCAGGAAGCGCAGGAATGGGCGGAGACGGTGCGCCGCTACGGCGAGCGCAACGATCTCACCTACGAGCCGGTCGGCGGGATCAACCCCAAAGACGGGCCGGTCGCGCTCTGCGTCGGCGGCGTCAACCGGCTGACCGGGCAGCTCAGCGAGGGGTTCTGGGGCGCCTCCTGCGACGCCGACGAAGAGGAGGTCGGCGGCTTCTTCAGCAAGGCGGTGCTGCCGACCGCGGTCCTCGCCAAGGCCCACATGCCGGACCTGGCGCGGGTGGTGCCGGCCTTCAACGTCGAGTCGATCGAGGGGCACGAGGTCGTCACCCAGCGCTTCCAGCGCAAGGTCGAGTTCGAGTCGATCGACTTCAACCGGCGCTTCCTGGCGACGGTGCCGAAGGAGTACGACCCGCTGAAGCTGCGCGAGCTCTTCAGCCCCGGCTTCCTCAGCTGGACGACGACGATCGCCGGTGAGATCGACTTCGGCGTCAACGACCGTCAGCTCTGGTTCCTCTGGCGGATGAAGGAGCGCAGCGAGGCGGAACTGAAGGCGGCGCTGAAGAACGCCGGGCAGCTGTTCCGGCGGCTGCAGTCGGAGATGGACGAGAGCGGGATCCACACCTACCCGCCCGGCCCGTGGCACGCGGGCCTGGAGCCGTTCCCGGCTCAGTCGGCGTAGCCGGGCTCGCCGGGGAGGACGACGCGCGGTTCCTCGCCGTCGGCGACCACCTTCGGCAGGATCGGCTCCAGGGTGCGCTCGCGGTAGGCGGCCAGCGCCTCGTCGGAGGTGCGGAACTCGGAGAGCCAGAGCAGCTGGGTGCGAGTTGGGAAGGAGAGGACGAGCTCGCCGGCCTCCTCCTCTTCCAGGGCGGCGGCGGGGCGGAACCAGCGTGCCTCGGTGGTCTCGACCCCGTCGGGCTCGGGCGGCGTGTGGGCGGGGGCGAGGGCGAGGAAGAACCAGGCGTCGAAGCGGGTCGCGATCAGCTCCGGGGTGATCCAGCGGGTGAAGGGGACCAGCTCCTCGCCCGCCGGCAGCTCGATCCCCGCCTCCTCGGAGAGCTCGCGCATCGCGCAGGCGCGCAGCCCCGCTTCGTCGGCGCCGTCGGCCTCGTCGAGCGAGCCGCCGGGGAAGACCCAGACGCCGGGCATGAACTTCGCCTCCTGGCTGCGCTTCAGCAGCAGCACCTCGAGCGCCCGCTGCGAGTGCTTGCCGCCGCGGCGCAGCAGCACGATCGAGGCGGCGGGGCGTGGCGTCGTGGGCTCTCCCAGGTTCGGCATCTCCGCCGGTCCACGCCGTCGCTCCTCCATCGCGTCAGCCTAACGTCCGCGAGTCTGTCTCAGTGGCC
>DASZDI010000022.1:0-2195 GCA_035942135.1 Solirubrobacterales bacterium
ATCGTCGCCGGGCTGACCCTGCTGACCCTCTATGGGTCGAAAAGCCCGATCGGGGTCGACGTCACCTACACCAAGATCGCGGTCGGACTGGCGCTGCTGTTCGTCACCCTGCCGTTCGTGATCAGGGCGGTGCAGCCGGTCCTGTACGAGGTCGACAAGGAGATGGAGGAGGCGGCAGCCTCGCTCGGCGCCAGCAACACCCGCATCTTCCGCAGCATCCTGCTACCCAACCTGACCCCGGCGATCGTCACCGGCGCGGCGCTGGCCTTCGCCCGCGCGATCGGCGAGTTCGGGTCTCTGGTCCTGCTCACCGGGAACATCCCCTTCGACCCCCAGGTCGCATCGGTCTACCTCTTCGCCCGCATCCAACAGGACAACGCCACCGCGGCCGCGGCCGTCTCGGTCCTCCTGTTGGTGGTCTCGGTGGCGGTGCTGTTCGCGCTCAGCCTGTTCGGTTACTGGAGGTCTCGCCATGAGCGCGCCTAGCCGCCTCTCCCGGATCGGGCTGCGGACGGTGGCGCTCGGCTACCTGGCCGCGCTGCTGGTGGTGCCGCTGGCGATGGTCTTCTACCGGACCTTCGAAGACGGCTTCGCCGCTCCCTGGGAAGCCGTCACCAGCCCCGAGGGCATCCACGCCTTCTGGATGACCGTCGTCTGCGTCGGCATCGCGGTGCCGCTGAACACGATCTTCGGGGTCGCCTGCGCCCTCGTCCTCGTCCGCCAGCGCTTCCGCGGCCGGCTGCTCGTCGACTCGCTGATCAGCCTCCCTTTCGCCGTCTCCCCGGTGGTGATCGGACTGGCGCTGTTCCTCGTCTACGCGCAGGGCGGGTGGTTCGCGGGGATCGTGGAGAGCATGGGGGTCCAGGTCATCTTCGCCCTGCCGGGAATGGTGCTGGCGACGGTCTTCGTCTCGCTGCCGTTCGTGGTGCGCGAGGTGCAGCCGGTGCTGATCGAGATCGGCACCGAGCAGGAGGAGGCCGCCTCGACCCTCGGCGCCAACGGCTGGCAGACCTTCTGGCGGGTGACCCTGCCGGCGATCCGCTGGGGCGTCACCTACGGCGTCGTCCTCGCCACCGCCCGCGCCCTCGGCGAGTTCGGGGCAGTCGCGGTGGTCTCCGGGAAAATCTCCGGGCAGACCGAGACCCTCCCCCTCTTCGTCGAGAACGAGTTCAACAACTTCAACGTCGCGGGAGCCTACGCCGCCGCGATCGTCCTCGCCCTGCTGGCGGTGATCGTCCTGGTCACGGTCGGCTGGCTACGCAATCGCGGAGTGAGCGGCGCGCCGCCCGCCCCTCAACTTAACCCGGCTGGCCCAGTCGAGAAGGAGGCCTAAGCATGTCCAAGACCATCGACAAACCGACGGTGCCGCTCAGCTCCGGCACCGAAGGCAAGGGGATCGCGGTGCGCAACGTGACCAAGCGCTTCGGGGACTTCCTCGCTCTCGACGACGTCTCGATCGAGGTTCCCGACGGTGGCCTCACGGCCCTGCTCGGGCCCAGCGGCTCGGGCAAGTCGACGCTGCTGCGGGTGATCGCCGGCCTCGAGCAGGCCGACGAGGGAACCGTGCTGATCGCCGGCGAGGACACGACGCGGGTGCGGGTCCAGGACCGCAACGTCGGCTTCGTCTTCCAGCACTACGCCGCCTTCAAGCACATGACCGTGTTCGACAACGTCGGCTTCGGGCTGAAGATCCGGGGCGCGGACAAGAAGACGATCCAGACCCGCGTCGAGGAGCTGCTGGCGCTGGTCCACCTCGAGGGCTTCTCCCATCGCTTCCCCAACCAGCTCTCGGGCGGCCAGCGGCAGCGGATGGCGCTGGCCCGGGCGCTCGCGGTCCAGCCGCGGGTGCTGCTCCTCGACGAGCCCTTCGGGGCGCTCGACGCCAAGGTGCGCAAGGAGCTGCGCGACTGGCTGCGGCGCCTGCACGACGAGGTGCACGTGACGACGGTGTTCGTCACCCACGACCAGGAGGAGGCCCTCGAGGTCGCCGACGAGATCGTGGTCATCAACGACGGGCGCATCGAGCAGATCGGCAGCCCCGACGCGCTGTACGACGAGCCGGCCAACGACTTCGTGATGTCGTTCCTCGGCGAGGTCACCCACCTCGGCGGTGTCACGCTGCGCCCGCACGACATCGAGCTGGACACCACGCCGCGCCTCGCGGGCGGCATCGAGGGCACGGTCTCGCGGCTCAG
>DASZDI010000023.1:0-8460 GCA_035942135.1 Solirubrobacterales bacterium
TCGGCCAGGCCGAGATCGACATCGTCGACCACGCCGACACGATCGTCCTCGCGCTGATGCCTGGCTCCGGCGACTCGATCCAGGCGCTAAAGGCGGGGGTGATGGAGATTCCCGACGTGATCGTCGTCAACAAGGCCGACCACCCGATGACCGACACGATGGTGCGCGAGGTCCGCGGCGTCCTCGCCCTCTCGCAGGACCCCGAGGGCTGGAAGGTGCCGATCCTCCGCACCGAGGCCGCCCGCGGCGAGGGGGTCGATGAGCTGGCGACGCAGATCGAGGAGCACCGCGCCTTCATCGAGGAGAAGGGGACGCTGGCCGAGCGCCGCGCCCGCAACCTCCGCAGCGAGGTGCTCGGCATCGCCACCTCGCGGATGCGCCGCCGCCTCGAGCAGACCGTCTCCGAAGACCCCGCAACGGCCGACCTCCTGGACCGGGTGGTGCGGCGCGAGCTCGACCCGGCGACCGCGGCAAGCGAGCTGCTGGAGAAGCATGTCGACGCCTGAGCCCGGCCCGACGGCCAGCGACCGCCGCCCGTCCGCGGCCGAGGCGATGAGCTGGCTCGGTGCCGACGTCGCCGAGCTGAGCGGCGACCCGGTCGGCCAGGTCCAGGGCGTCTTCGTCGACGCCGCCGACGGCGAGCCCGCCTGGCTGGTCGCCCGCCTCGGACGCCGCCGCCGCGCCCGCGTCGTCGCCCTGCCGTTCTCCAACTGCGCCGGCGCCCCCTTCGGCGTCTGGGTCGCTCAGGAGGCCGACGCGATCCGCAGCGCCCCCGGCGTCGACCCCACCCGCCCCCTCCGCCGCGAGCACGAGCTGACCATCTGCGCCCACTTCGGCATCGGCGAAAACGTCGGCCGCGCCGCCCAGGTCGCGCCCCGTGCCGAAGGCGACGTTACCGCCACTCCGCCGGGGGCCTGACGGGCGTTCCGGGGGGAGGGTGCCGGTAGGGGTCTCCGGCTGCACTTCGTCGGGTGGGGCGTGTGGCGGCTGGCGCCTTGGGGGTTGGCGGCCCTCCTCATGCTGATACGCCGGAGACCCCTACCGGCACCCTTCCGCGCAGCGGTGGTGGCAGGCGCCCGAAGCGACTCGGCACCTCGGAGCGTGGATGCGCTGCTGGAGCAGGGGGCGGTTGCCCCTCTCCCGGAGGCTCCCGGACCCACAACGGCGCCCAAGCCCCCGCCCGGCTGCGCGACGGCCTCCGGGAGAGGGGCAACCGACCCCTCGCCACCCCTCGTCCTAAAGCTGCAGCGCCTTGACCTGCAGCAGCTCCTCGATCCCGTACCTGCCGTTCTCGCGGCCGTGGCCGGACTGGCCGTAGCCGCCGAAGGGGGCGTGGGGGTTGAAGCGGCCGCCGTTGATCTCGACCTGGCCGGTGCGGATGCGACGGGCGACGGAGATCGCGCGCTCCTGATCGGCCGACCAGACGCCGCCGGAGAGGCCGTAGGGGGTCGAGTTGGCGATCCGCACGGCGTCGTCCTCGCCTTCGTAGGGCTGGATCACCAGTACCGGGCCGAAGATCTCCTCCTGGCCGATCGTCATCTCGGGGTCGACCTCGGAGAAGACGGTGGGGCGGACGAAGTAGCCGCGCTCGAGGCCCTCGGGCGGCTCCGCGCCGCCGGTGATCAGTCGCGCGCCCTCCTCCTGGCCCTTGCGGATGTAGCCGCGCACGCGCTCGCGCTGGACGTCGGAGACGAGCGGGCCGAGGCGGGTCGAGGACTCGAACGGGTCGCCGGGGGTGAAGGTCTCGGCCGCCGCCTTGGCCAGCTCCTCGGCCTCGGCCAGGCGCTGGCGCGGGACCAGCATCCGGGTCAGGGCGCTGCAGGTCTGGCCGGAGTTGAGGAAGCACTTGGAGACGCCGTCCGGCACCGCCTGCTCGAGGTCGGCGTCGTCGAGGATCACGTTCGGCGACTTGCCGCCGAGCTCCATCGCCACCGGCTTCACCGTCGCCGCGGCCAGCTCGGAGACGCGACGCCCGGCCCGGGTCGAGCCGGTGAAGGAGACCATGTCGACGCCGGGGTGGGCGGCGATCGCCTCGCCGACCACCGGCCCGGTGCCGGTGACGAGGTTGAAGACGCCCGCGGGCAGCCCGGCCGCCTCGATCGTCTCGGCGAGCAGGAAGGCGTTCAGCGGCGTCACCTCGCTCGGCTTCAAGACGATCGTGCAGCCGGCGGCCAGCGCCGGCGCGACCTTGCAGGCGATCTGGTTGAGGGGGTAGTTCCACGGCGTGATCGCGCCGAGCACCCCGACCGGCTCGCGCAGCACCCGGGAGTTGCCGACCTCCTCTTCCCAGGCCACTTCCTCCATCAGCTGCGGCGTCGCCGCGAACTGCGAGGTGGGCAGCCCGACCTGGACGATCCGGCTCAGCTTCAGCGGCATCCCCAGCTCCTGGGCGATCGTCGCGGCGATCTCGTCGGCCCGCTCGTTCAGCCCCTCGGCGATGGCAGCGAGGTAACCGGCCCGCTCCTCGCGCGAGGTCTGCGACCAGCTCTCGAAGGCCTCGCGGGCGGCGGCGACGGCGCGGTCCGCGTCCTCCGGCGAGCAGCCGGGGATCGTCCCGATCGCCTCCTCGGTGGTCGGGTTCACCACCTCGATCGACTCCGAGCCCCTCGGCTCCACCCACTCGCCGCCGATGAAGACCTTGTCCTTGACCTGAAGCTCAGCCGCCGTCGCCATTCCACTCCTCCTCATTGCTCGTCGCTGGTCGATCAAAAGTAGCGGTCGGTCGTAATGCGGAACCCCTGGGGGGTGGCAAAGATATTCATAGCTTTTATGAGATAATCACTTATATGCGATACTTCTCTTATGAGCCCCGGTCGTCTGCTTCGCGAGGCCCGGCTGCGCCACGGCGTCAGTCAGGAGCAGTTGGCAACCCGCGCGGGAACGACCCAATCCGCGATCTCCCGGATCGAGAAGGACCGCGTTTCGCCCACTCTGCAGACGCTGACCCAGTTGCTGCACCTGCTTGGAGAGGACCTGGTTCTCGGTGTGCGAGAACGGGATGCCGGGATCGACAAGGCTCTTGTCGATGAGCGCCTGCGCATGAGCGAGAGTGAGCGACTGGACTACGGAATCGCTTTCGCGAACCAGGTCATCGAGCTCAGCCCTTTGCCGAAGCGAAGCGACTGATTGGGATGAGAGATTCACTCCCCCCGAAGGCACCGGATCTTCGCGCCCTCCTTGAGCCTCTCGTCCGTCATGGGGTCGACTTCGTGTTGATCGGGGGGATGGCGGGAATCGCTCAGGGGTCGAGCTACCCGAGCTATGACCTGGATGTTGCCTACGCGCAGGACAAGTCGAACGTCCACAGGCTCGTAGAGGCGCTGCAGGAGATCGGGGTCCGGTTGCGCGGAGCGCCGCCCGATCTTCCCTTTCAGCTTGATGAGCAGACCATCGAAGACGGAGCGAACTTCACGTTCGTGACTTCCTACGGAGACTTCGACATCCTCGCGCATGTCGACGGAATCTCCTCGTTCGAGGGGCTCAAAGCGGCAGCTGATGAGAGAGACGTCTTCGGGCTCCCCGTTCGCGTTGCCTCCCTCGATCACCTGATCGCGATGAAGCGCGCGGCGAACCGGCCCAAGGACCGGAACATGCTCGAGGAGTACCTCGTCCTCGCCGACGAGATCCGCAAGCGCAATAGGGAGGGGGAGGGGAGCTAGTCGGCTGCTGCCGCGCCGGCGCCAAGCGACTCTTTCGCACCCGGCCCCGCGACCTGCTTCGCGTCCCGCGCGTGGAGGATCTTGCCGCAGCTTTCGCAGGTGCCGCGCTCGCTGACCTCGCCGCCGCACTCCTTGTGGACGATCAGGCGGCGGGGGCCGTCGGGGGCGGGGGAGTAGCGCTCGCCCCAGTGCAGGAGGGCGATCAGGGCGGGCCAGAGGTCGAGGCCCTTCTCGGTCAGGAAGTACTCGTAGCGGGGCGGGCTTTCTTGGTAGGCGCGGCGCTCGAGGATGTCCTCGTCGACGAGGCGCTGCAGCCGGGCCGAGAGGACGTTGCGGGCAATGCCGAGGGACTCCTGCATCTCGCCGAAGCGGCGGTTGCCGTGCATCACCCCGCGCACGATCAGCAGCGACCAGCGCTCGCCGATCACCTCCAGGGCCTTGGCGACGGAGCAGTCGAGGGCGGGGTAGTCGCGACGCAGCACGTGTGAATCTTCGCACACATGGTTGCATCAAGCAACTGACTGCGTTAGGCTCGCAGCCGTCAAAGAGTTGCTTCATGCAACCGAGTCGAATTGGAGGCCCTCAGATGAGGCTGATCCCAAGGCACAGGCAGCACCGAGATCGCAAGCCCCGCATCGCGATCAGCGAGGCGGAGATCAGCGCCGACCTGCACTACCCGGCGCAGCCTCGCCAGTCGCGGCGCGACGGCGAGGCGCGGAGGCTCGAGGTCAGGTGAGCGGGGACGGAGCGATCGTCGCCCCGGAGGGGACGGCGGCGGAGCTCGCCGAAGCCTTCGCCGCCTCCAGCCCCGACAGCTCCCGCAGCCGCACCCTGGTCTGGCAGGACCCGGTGCCGACGGCGGCGGCCGGGGCGACGATGACCGGCATGGAGTACATGACGGCCGTCGTCACCGGCGAGCTGCCGCCGCCCCCGATCGCGGTGACGATGCGGCTGCGGCCGGTCGAGCTGGAGGAGGGGAGGGTGGTCTTCGAGGGCGAACCCGGCGAGGAGCACTACAACCCGATCGGCGTCGTCCACGGCGGCTACGCCGCGACCCTGCTCGACTCCGCCCTCGGCTGCGCCGTCCACACGACCCTGCCCGCCGGCGTCGCCTACACCTCGCTCGGCCTGGAGGCGAAGTTCACGCGGCCGATCACCCGCGACACCGGCCGCGTCCTCTGCGAGGCGAACGTCCTCTACCGCGGCCGCAAGCAGGCCACCGCCGAGGCGCGGCTGACCGTCGCCGAGAGCGGCAAGCTGCTCGCCCACGGCATCTCCACCTGCATGATCCTCGGGGGCTAGGCGGAGTGGCCCTAGGCGGAGAGATGGCGCGCGAGCCCGACCAGGAGCCGCACCCCGTAGCCGCTGGCGCCGCTGCCGACGTAGTCGCGGCCGACGTCCCAGGCGGTGCCGGCGATGTCGACGTGCGCCCACGGCTTCCCGTCGACGAACTCCTCGAGGAAGGAGCCCGCGGTGATCGTCCCCGCCTTGCGCTTCGAGGCGAGGTTGGAGAGGTCGGCGACCTTCCCCTTCATAAGCTCCTTGTACTCGGGGTGCAGGGGCAGGCGCCAGGCCAGCTCGCCGCTCTCGGTGCCGGCGCGGATCACCTCGCCGGCCAGCGCGTCGTCGTTGGCGATGACGGCGGCGTAGGTGGAGCCGAGGGCGATCACGACGGCGCCGGTCAGGGTTGCGAGGTCGACGATCCGCTCGGCGCCCTGCTCGACCGCGTAGGCGAGCGCGTCGGCGAGGATCAGCCTCCCCTCGGCGTCGGTGTTGTTGACCTCGACCGTCTTGCCGTTGTACTGGGTGATCACGTCGCCGGGCTTGACCGCAGTCCCCGAAGGCATGTTCTCGGTCGAGGGGACGACCGCGATCACCTCCAGCGGCAGCCCGAGCTCGGCGATTGCCGCGACGGCCTCGAGCACCGCCGCCGCCCCGGACATGTCCATCTTCATGTCCTGCATGCCGGCGCCGGGCTTGAGCGAGATCCCGCCGGTGTCGAAGGTGACCCCCTTGCCGACGAAGCCGAGGGTCGGGCCGGAGCCGCCGCCCGAGTGGCGCAGCACGATCAGCTTCGGCTCCTGCGGCCCGCCCTGGCTGACCGCGAGCAGGCCGCCCATCCCCTTCGCCTCGAGCTCGGGCCGGCCGAGGACCTCGACGCTGAGCGCCGCGTGGGCCGCGGCGATCTCCTCGGCGCGCTCGGCGAGGAAGGTGGGGGTGGCGACGTTGGCCGGCGTGCCCTGCAGGTCCCGCGCCCGGTTCTGCGCCGTCGCCGACACCCGTGCCGTCTCCGCGGCGTCCGCCAGCTCCGCCGGGGCGAGCAGGATCAGCGACCCGAGGCGCGGCGGCGCCTCGTCGGGGACGGCGGACTTGAAGCGATCGAAGCGATAGGAGGCGAGGACCGTCCCGGTCACCAGCGCCTCGGCGGCCGCGTCGGGATCGTCGCTCTCCGGCAGCGCCCAGGCCAGCGACCGCGCCTCCAGCCGTGCCGCCTCCTTGGCGGCCAGGGCGGCGGCGACGCGCAGGCGCTCGGGACTGATGTCTCCCCGCGCTCCGAGGCCGACTATCAGCAGCCACTGAGGATCGTCGGGGTGGAACACGGTCAGCTTCTTGAAGGCCGCCTTCGCCTTCGAGGCGCCGGGAACGATCCCGATCCCCGCCGGCTCCGGCTCTCCCTCGTAGAGGCCGACGACCAGCAGGTCGACCACGGTGTCTCGCAGCTCGCTTTGGCGCACCTCCACCTTCATCGGCCGCGAGTCTACGGCCCCTGTCGGTATCTTCACCCGCTGGACCTGGCGTCCATGCGTCAGGCCATAAGAACTTAGAAAGGAAAGGCAGTAGATGCCCAGCTCAGTGATCCTCGGTACCGCGCGCACCCCCTTCGGCAAGATGGGCGGAGGCCTCGCCTCCCTCGACGCCACCGACCTCGGCGGCCACGCGATCGAGGCCGCCCTCGAGCGCTCGGGCGTCGCCCCCGAGCAGGTCGAGCAGGTCGTCTTCGGCCAGGTCCTCCAGGCCGGCCAGGGGCAGATCCCCTCGCGCCAGGCTCAGATCAAGGGCGGCATCCCGAAGGAGGTCCCCTCCGAGACCATCAACAAAGTCTGCGCCTCCGGCATGCGGGCGATCGGCCTCGCCGACACCGCGATCCGCGCCGGCGACCACAACGTCGCCGTCACCGGCGGGATGGAGTCGATGAGCAACGCGCCGTACCTGCTGCCCGGCGCCCGCTCCGGCTTCCGCATGGGTGACGTCAAGGCCCTCGACGCGATGACCCACGACGGCCTCACCAACCCCTTCACCGAGAAGCAGATGATCAACGAGGCGAGCGACGTCTCCAACGAGCTCGAGATCAGCCGCGTCGACATGGACCGCTTCGCCGAGCGCTCGCACCGGCTCGCCTCCGAGGCGACCGACGCCGGCCGCCTCGCCGAGGAGATCGTCGGCGGCACCGTCAGGTCCCGCAAGGGTGAGAGCACGGTCGAGACCGACGAGGCGATCCGCCCCCAGACGACCCTGGAGACGCTGGCGAAGCTGAAGGCGATCGGCGGCGAGGACGCGACCCATACCGCCGGCAACGCCCCCGGCGTCAACGACGGCGCCGGCGCGATCGTCGTCGCCTCCGAAGAGTGGGCCGAGAAGGAAGGCCGGACGCCGCTGGCGCGGATCCTCTCCTACGGCACCGTCGCCGACGACTTCCCCTACCTGGCGAAAACGCCGGCCAACGCCTCGAAGCAGGCGCTGGAGAAAATCGGCAAGAGCCCCGAGGACGTCGACCTCTGGGAGATCAACGAGGCCTTCGCCTCGGTGGCGCTGAACTCGGTGCGGATGCTCGGCGTCGACGAGGAGAAGGTCAACGTCAACGGCGGCGCGATCGCCCTCGGCCATCCGATCGGCGCCTCCGGCTCCCGCATCGTCGGCGCCCTCGTCCACGAGCTGCGCCGCCGCGGCGGCGGCCTCGGCGTCGCCGCGATCTGCTCCGGCGGCGGTCAGGGCGACGCGATCGTGATCGAGGTCGACCGCGCCTAGCGGTCCTCTGAGCGAGCAGCCCGTGAGCGAAGGTCAGCCACGGGCTGCCGCTTTCTTCGATCTCGACAAGACCCTGATGGCGGGGTCGAGCGGGATGCAGTTCGCCCGCATCGCCGCCAAGCAGGGGATCGTCAGCCGCAGGCTGCTCGTCAGCTGGGGCTGGGAGCACCTGCGCTACCGCCTCCGCGGCACCACCGACGCCCGCACCGCCGAGGTGCTGAAGGTGGCGCGCGAGCTGATCACCGGCGTTTCGGCGAAGACGGTCGAACGGATGGGGCCGGAGGTGATGGCGGCGATCCTGCCGCGGGTCTTCCCGCAGATGCTGGAGGAGGTCTACGCCCACCAGGACGCCGGGCGGCCGACCTTCATCGTCAGCGCCGCGAGCAACGACGTCGTCGGGCTGCTGGCACACGTGCTGGGGATGGAGGGCGGCATCGGCACCCGCTACGAGACCGACGCCGACGGCAACTTCACCGGCCGCCTCGACGGCCCCTTCGTCTACGGCGAGGGCAAGGTGACGGCGATGCGCGAATTCGCCGCCGCCCACGAGATCGAGCTGGCCGACTCCTACGCCTACTCGGACTCGCTCTCGGACCTGCCGATGCTGCGGGCCGTCGGCAACCCCGTCGTCGTCAACCCCGACCCGCCGCTGGCGGCGATCGCCCGCGAGGAGGGCTGGCAGACCCTCCGCTTCGAGCGCCTCGGCCGCCGCCTCGTCGCCCTCGCCGTCACCCTCCTCGCCACCGTCGCCGGCGTCGGCGCCTCCCGGGTCGCG
>DASZDI010000024.1:0-3593 GCA_035942135.1 Solirubrobacterales bacterium
GAGCTTCGGAGACGACTTCGTCTTCCCCGAGGAGCAGTCGATGACCAGCGTCGCCCGCCAGGTCGGCAACGCGGTGCCGCCGCTGCTCGCCCGCCGGATCGCCGAGGCGCTGGCGGCGCACCTCGACGCGCAGGCGGAGGACGACGCGCCCACCGACGCCGTCGAGGCCCGCGCCGTCGAGGCCCGCGCCGTCGAGCCCGCGGCGGCCTGACCGGGCGTTAGCCTGACGTCGCAGTGAACGCGACGTCCTCCTCAGCGGCGCGACCCGCTCCCTCCTCGGCGCGCAAGAGCGCCGAGATGTCCCGTCTCGGCCGCCGCGACACCCTTCCCGAGCGGGCGCTGAGGTCGGAGCTCCACCGCCGGGGCCTCCGCTTCCGCGTCGACCGCGCGCCGGTGAAGGGCCTGCGCTCCCGCGCCGACCTCGTCTTCGGCCCCGCCCGAGTGGCGGTCTACGTCGACGGCTGCTTCTGGCACTCCTGCCCCGAGCACGCGACCAAGCCCAAGGCCAACGCCGAGTGGTGGGAGCAGAAGCTGAAGCGCAACCGGGAACGCGACGCCGAGACCGACCGCGTCCTCCGCGAGCACGGCTGGGAGGTGGTGCGGATCTGGGAGCACGAGGACCCCGTCGAGGCCGCGGACCGGGTGCAGAGCGCGGTCGAGTCACGCCGGAGTGCCGGGAGACATGGACGCTGATCGAGCGGTCGAGGCGGCCGCGACGCGGAAGCTGGCCGAGCGCCTGGAGGCGCTGGCCGGGGAGATCGAGGGCGGCAGCGGCGGTCGCGACGACGGCGACCAGCTCGTCGCCGAGCTGCGCGGCGTCCAGAACCGGGCCTTCGGCCCCCGCCCGCGAGCCCCGCGGGGGCACGGCGGCAAAGCGAAGATCCTCGACTACCTCCTGCAGCGGCTGGGCGAGGTCGTCTACGGCGAAGAGCTGGCGGCGGCGAGCGGGATCAGCGAGTGGGCGCGACGGGTCCGCGAGCTGCGGGTCCAGGACGGCTACCGCATCACCGAGCTGGGCGGGAGCAGGTACCGCCTGGAAGCCGCAGAGCCCGACCTCGCCGAGGCCTCCGCCTGGGCCCTGGAAAACACGATCCGCCGCCGCTCGGGGTCGGGGAAGAGCAGGATCGAAGCCCTCCTCGAGGCATCTGTCGGCGAGGTCGTCGACCGCAAGCAGATCGACTACGTGTCGAACATCGGCTCGGCCGCGCGGCGGGTGCGGGAACTGCGCGACGAGAAGGGCTGGCCGATCAACTCCCACATCGACGAGCCCGCGCTGCGGCCCGGCCAGTACCGGCTGACCTCGGCGGACCCGGCCGATCGGCTCGACCCGCTCCAGCGGCAGTACCCGGAGGACCTGCGCCAGAGGGTCTTCGAGCGCGACGACTACACCTGCCGCAGGTGCGGCCGGGACCGGGCCAAGGCGGAGGCCGCCGGGGACACCCGCTTCTATCTCGAGGTACACCACAGGGTGGCGCTGGCCGACGAGGACCGCTGCCTCTCCCAGGCCGAGCTCAACGACCTCGCGAACTTGGAAGCCCTCTGCCACCGGTGCCACTCCGAGGAGACGGCGAAGCTCCAGCGCCGCAAGCGGTCGCAGCGGGGCTGACGGCAAGGCCCGCCGAGCGGGGCGGGCTGCTGTAAGTTGGCGCACCGATGGAGGGATCTACTTCAAAGGGGCCGACCGAGCTCAGCCTCGAGACCTTCGCCCCGGTCGTCGGCGAGACGTTCACGGTCGGCGGCGAGGAGGGGTCGACGGTCGAGCTGCTCCTGGTCGAGGCGACTGCGAAGGACGCCGGGCCGCATGCTCCGCGCCCGCCCTTCTCGCTGATCTTCCAGGGCCCGGCCGAGCCGTTCCTGCCGCAGGCGACCTACCGCTTCGAGCACGGCTCGCTCGGGGAGATGGGGATCTTCGTCGTGCCGCTGGGGCACGACGAGCACGGGGCGAGCTACGAGGCGTTCTTCGCCTGATCCGCCCTCGGCGGGCGCTCGAGCAGCAGGTAGACGCCGCCCGCTTCGGAGACCGCGCGGAAGCCGAGGCGCGTGTAGAGACGCTGGGCCGGGTTGAAGCGCTCGACGTGGATCGAGGTCTTGACGCCCCGCTCGTCGGCCTCCTCGATCAGCCTCCGCATCAGCTCCCCGCCGACGCCGCGGCCGCGGTGCTCCGGCAGCAGGGCGATGTCGACCACCCGCAGCTCCTCGGGCCAGCGGGCGACGATCAGCCGCCCCGCAGGCTCTCCGCCCACCAGCACCACCTCGAAGCTGGTGTCCTCGTAGCTCTCGTAGTGGCGGCCCTGGGCCGCGTACTGGTGCTCGACGAAGGCGCCCCACTGCTCACGCGGCAGTCCCGACGCTTCGAGTTCCGGTTCCCGCGTGCCGGCGTAGACGCGCAGCAGGAACGGCCGATCGTCCTCCGCCGCCGGGCGCAACGTCACCGACGGCTCAGGCGCGCTCACTATTCGCGGGGCGGGAAGACCCCTTGCAGGGCGATGCAGAAGAGCAGCGGCATCGACGGTGGCATGTTGTTGTGGGGGAAGCTGGAGCCGGTGATCGTCGACGACTGGAAGTTCATCTGGACCAGGTTGGTCGAGGAGTCCGACTGCCAGGAGAATTTGGGTTTCGACCGGGCCAGCGCCCTTTCCGGCCCCGGCGCCTGGTATTCGGCGAATTCGTTGGTGCTCATCGCCTGGTGCGTGTGGGTCGGGATCTCGCTCTGGAGCAGGGTGACCTGGGGAGCGCCGCCCTGTTCGCCGACGTAGCGGCCGGCCAGCCCCGGTCCTTCGCCCTGGCTGACCGCGGCCGCGCCCTGGAAGTCGGGCAGCCCGAAGTTCGACCTGCCGTCACCGCCGTAGTTGGTGCCGAGCAGCGCGAAGAGAGCGGTGTTCTGGGAGATCGGCATCAGCTGGCCGTTGCATTCCGCCCAGCCCTTGGGCGCGAAGTTGAAGCCGAAGACACGGATCTCTGCGATGAACGGATCAGCCATTTTCTTAGGTGGGTGAGGGGTAGATCCCGAAGAGGGAGATGATGTAGGTGACCGTCAGGAAGGGCATGCGGTTCTCGTGCGGCTGCGAGCCGCCGACCGGCATCACCATCTGCGGCGCCAGGGGCCGTTGGGGTTCCATTTCGCTGAAGAGCGAGACGACCGGAGGAGAGCCGAGCAGGTTGCCTTCGGGGCTTTTGCTGCCCCCGGCGCCGGTCGAGGCGAGGAACCCGTGGTTGTGGACGGGGATCTGCTGGGTGGTCAGCGTCACTTCTTCGACGCCGCCCTGCTCGCCCATTTCATAGTCCTGGCTGATCCCGGGCCCCTGACCGTTGTGCAGCGCCACGCGACCCTGCAGGTCGGGCAGGCCGAAGGTCTCCTGGCCGTCGCCGCCGTAGCGGGTGCCGATCAGGTTGTAGAGCGTGTCGAATTCGGAGATCGGCAGCAGCTGCCCTTTGCAGAAGGCCCAGCCGGCGGGGTTGTAGGTCCCGCCGAACATCCTGATCTCACCGACGTAAGGTTGTGCCATGTCTTAGTTCCCTTAGTTCCTGCTGGGGAAGATTCCCTGGAGCGCGACGCACCAGTTGAGGACGGTGAACGGAGAGCGGTTCTCGTG
>DASZDI010000025.1:0-4750 GCA_035942135.1 Solirubrobacterales bacterium
GTGCGCTACCAGACTGCGCCACTCCCCGTGGGATCTTCATTCTGACGAATCGGCGGGCGCGGTGCCTATGGGAACGTCTGTTCGATTTCATATGCTCGGTTCATGAGGCGATGCGGGCGCTGCGAGACGGAGAAGCCGGTAGAGGAATTCGCGTGGCGGCGACGGGCTCGGGGGCAGCGGGACAATTACTGCCGGCCTTGCCGCTCCGACTACCACCGGGAGCACTACCGGGCCAACAAACAGCGCTACATCGACGCCGCGGGGCGGCGGAAGAAAGCCCTGATCCAAGAGAGATTCATCTTCCTCATGGCCTACTTCCGCGACCACCCGTGCGTCGATTGCGGCGAGACCGATCCCGTCGTCCTCGAGTTCGACCACCTGCGGGACAAGAAGTTCACGATCGCGACCGGCATCCGAAACCGCAACTGGAACGATGTGCTCGACGAGATTGCAAAGTGCGACGTGGTTTGTGCAAACTGTCATCGACGTCGCACCGCAAAGCGGGGCGGCTTCATCCGCGCGGCGGTAGCTCAATGGTAGAGCCCCAGTCTTCCAAACTGGCGACGCGAGTTCGATTCTCGTCCGCCGCTCTCTTCAGATCACCCTGACGTTGCCGATAGTGGAAGACCGGATGCGCGCCCTAGGTTCCAGTCGCTTTGCTCTTGCCTGTCTGGGTTTCGCACTCGCGGCTTGCTTCGTATTCAGCGGCTGCGGCAACTCTGAGAGCTCGGGCAGGTACTCCTCTGGCTCGGCCTCGGGGGCCGGCTCCAGCGGCTTCGTCGACTGGCCGCTGTTCGGGCGGGTTCCGGCGCGGACGCATTACCTGCCGGCCGAGAAGCAGGCGCTCGACCCGCCGCTGAAGGAGGCGTGGTCGATCAACACGCATGCGCTGATCGAGTTCCCGCCCGCGATCCACGACGGGGTCGCCTATGTGATCAACAAGTACGGGAACGGGAAAGCTGTGCGGCTGGCAGACCGGAAGGTGCTTTGGGAAATCAACGTCCGGCCGAGCGACAAAGGGGAACCGAACTTCGTCACCGCGCCGGTCTACTACCGGGGGCTGCTCTATGGAGCTTTTCTCACCGGGCACCTGGCGGCCGGGGACGCGGAGACGGGGCGCAAAGTCTGGGTGCGGAAGTTCAAGACCCAGTTTGAATCCTCGCCGCTGGCGATCGACGGGACGCTCTACCTCGGCTCCAACTCGACCGATCTGCTGGCGCTGCACGCCTCCAGCGGCCACGTCAGGTGGCGGTTCAACGCCCCCGGGGCGATCAAAGCCAGCCCCAGCTACCACGACGGCCGGGTCTTCGCCGCCGACTACGAGAGCTCGATGTTCGCGCTCGACGCCGAGAGCGGGAAGCTCGTCTGGCGGACCGATACGAGCAAGGTGCCTCCCTACGGGAGCGGCGGCTTCTTCTCCTCCCCCGCGATCGCCTTCGGGCGCGTCTACGCCGCCCGCGACGACGGCACCGTCTACGCCTTCGACGAGAGGACCGGCAAGGTCGAGTGGGCCTTCGACACCGGCGGCCAGGTCTACGGCTCGCCCGCCGTCGCCCGGGTCCCCGGCACCCCGCCGACCGTCTACATCGGCGCCGAAAACGGCCGCTTCTTCGCCCTCGCCGCGCGCAGCGGCAGGGTCCGCTGGCGCTACGACGTCGGCGGGCCGGTCCCCGGCACCGCGACGGTGATCGGCCACACCGTCTACACCTCCAGCTTCGAGACCCGGGAGACGATCGGCCTCGACGTCCACACTCACCGCCCCGTCTTCCGCATCAAGGAGTCCGGCTACACGCCGATGGTCTCCGACGGCGAGCGCCTCTTCCTGGTCGGCTACTACGACCTGATCGGCCTCGAGCCGCGCCGCTGAGACTGTCGTATTTGTGGCCTCATGGTCGACAAATACGACACCGGGCACTACGGGATCGGGCTGTGCGCGTGGCTCGCGTCGAGCTCGAAGATCCGGAACCCCTGGCCCAGCACCGGCTGGGAGACGTTGTGGACCGGGGCCTCGCCGATCGTCCCGTCCGGCGAGCCGGCGTGGGCGTGGCCGTGGAGGACGAGGTCGGGACCGTGCTCGAGGATCGGCGCCGCCAGCCGGTCTGAGCCGAGGAAGACCCAGATCTCCCGCGGCTCCCCCTCCAGCGTTTCTTCGCAGGGCGCGTAGTGGAGGAGGACGATCCGCACCGGGCAGGTCGCGACCTCCCGCAGCCCGGCCTCGAGCGCCTGCACTTCTTCGGTCGCCTCGTGGTAGACGGCACGCAGCGAGGGCTCGCCGAAGTCCGGCAGGTGCCGCGGCGCGAAGCCGCCGACGAACCCCTTGAGGCCGACGATCCCGACCTCGACCTTGCCCACCTGGCAGACGCAGGCGCGGCGGTCGAGCATCTCCACCCCGCCCTCGCTCAGCCGCCGTAGGATCGCCTCGGCTTCGTCGTTGTGCCAGTCGTGGTTGCCGAGCACGGCGTAGACCGGCGCCTCGGTCGCGGCGGCCGCCGCGCAGAGGATTTCCGCCTCCTCCAGGGTGCCGTGGCTGGTCAGGTCCCCGGCGACCAGGACCAGGTCGACGTCGTCGAGCTCGGCGAAGGAGGCGACGACCGCCTCGCGGTTCGACTCGCGGCAGTGGATGTCGCCGGTGGCCGCGATCCGCAGCCGACCGTCGTGCGCGCGCCCCCCAGGCCGCCCCGCGTTGCCGTTCTCCGAAGCCATCGCCGGTCCCCTACCCGCCTCCGCGCCGCTTGCACCCCCGCAGGCAAACGTTTACCGCTCGCCCCCGCGGGGCAGCGAAAGGGGGCGATGGCAGAGGGCATGGGCAAGAACGAGGTCGCGGCGGAGCTGACCGACTGCCTCAAGCGGGCGGTGGCGGCGATCGAGGGGCAGGGGATCCCCTACCTGCTCGGCGGCGGGCTCGGCTGCTGGGCGCGCGGCGGGCCGCCCTCCAGCAACGACATCGACCTGATGGTCAAGCCCGAGGACGCCGAGCGGGCCCAGCAAGCGCTGGTCGAGGCCGGAATGCGCCCGGAGAACCCGCCCGAGCAGTGGCTGCTGAAGGCCTGGGACGGCGACATCCTCATCGACCTGATCTTCGAACCCGCGGGGATGCGGATCGACGACGAGGTGATCGAGCGCGGCGAGGTCCTCGGCGTGATGGCGATGCAGATCCGGGTGATGGACCTCGACGACCTGATCTCCACCAAGCTGCTCGCCCTCGACGAGCACAGCGCCGACTACGGCGACCTGCTGATGATCACCCGGGCACTGCGCGAGCAGCTCGACTGGGCGCAGCTGCGCGAGCGCACCGCCGAGAGCCCGTTCGCCGCCGCCTTCTTCGTGCTCGCCGACGGGCTCGAGATCTGCCCTACCGCCTCGCAGGCGGCCTCATTCGAGGGCTAGAGCTCGCTAGGCAGACGTCGAGCTCAGCCGCCGGTAGCTCTTCTCATCCTTCGCCCCTGAGTCGGATCGACATCCCGCCGATAATGCGCATCAGCACCGGCCGGCCGCCGGTGACATCGTCCGCGTCCTCATGCAGGACCATCTCCACAGAGCCGCGAAGAGGGTCCTCGGCCTGTCCCTCCAGCTGCAGGGCTTCGATGCCGACTACCGGTTCGATCGTCGCGCCGGGGCCGGGCGTCGTCCCTTCCGCCCACCACGTGACCGTCATCGCGGTGTTCACCCCGCCGGGCCACTGCACCCGGACCATGACGTTCTCATCGGGCTGCTGAACGGTCCTGGGGCTGACCTGCACCGGCTGCCATTCCTCTCCGTCCAGCGTCTTGCCACCCGGGATGGTGAAGCTGTACCTGGAGCCGACCGGCATGTTCTTCAGCTGGAGGCCGATATTGAGCTGCTCGGCGTCGCTCGGCCCCTGAATCGGCACCCCGTAGCTCCAGGTGCTCTTGCCGGCCGGCAGGTCTACGGTGTCGCGCCACGCAGCGTTCGGGTTGGTCTGTATCCAGAGGGCGAATTCCTGCACGCTGGTGAAATGACCCGGGAACGGAGGTTCCGGGTCTTGGGACACCGGGCTCTGAGACATCGCGATCATGGCGTAGTGGTCCAGCGGCGGGCTGGGATCGACCAGTTCAAAGGCATTTGCGACCGTGATCTGGTTTGGCCCCGCCGTCACATCCGCCCAGTTCTGGCCGGTCCCGTTGACGCTGAACTCCTTGTGCTTCCAAGACTGCGGCCAGAGCAGCAGTCCGGGTTCCGCGTACCAGAGCCAGAGCCGTCCCCCGACCTGTTCCGCGCCGGCATTGAGCGCGCGGACGTAGATGTAGTTGGTTTCTCCCGAGCCGACGATCATCGTGTCGGGAGGTTCGGTCTCATAGCTCTTCGGCGTCGCCAGTTCCCCGACGGGCACCGGTTTGGTGCCCGTCAGGATGATGTCCGGTGAGTTCGACATCGACTGACCGGCCCCCGAGCCTCCGGGCCTATCACCCATGAAGTGACGCAGGAACAGCGCGTCTTCACTCATCTTCTTTCCTTCCAATCCTTTCTCAGCCCGCGGGGATCTTCCGGACCCAGAACGTTTCGAGTTCGACGTATTTGCCTTTGCTGATCACCCGAGCCGCCCTGAGAACCAGCGCTGCCGTGCTGGGAGCTTCGCCCTGGACGGTGAGCCAGACCTTGAGGATGGTCGAGTAGTTGGCGGGCCATTCCTGTTGCAAGAGATAGCTTTCTTCGGAGCTCACCACAGCCCGTTCTCCCGAGTCCAAGGGCGCCACTCCGCCACCGCCCGAGGTGGTGAACCGCACCGTGC
>DASZDI010000026.1:0-2690 GCA_035942135.1 Solirubrobacterales bacterium
TCGTCTTCCGCCACAACCGCCGGCGCACGCCGATGGCGGCCTTCCAGACGCTGCTCGGACTCGGGGCCGCACATGCCCCGAGCACCTATGCCGAGATCACCGGCGACATTGCGGCCTGAGCGAACCGGATACTCATGAGCGCTGCTATTCGGCCTCCCTGCGTCCTTGCCCCGCTTGGTCCGGCGCTCGCCGGCCGCACACGCGGGTTTCGCCGATCTCTCCTGGTCCTTCTCGCTGCAAGCGATCATTCAGGCGCAGGAGGGTCCGTGCCTGGGCTGAATGCGTCGATGTGCGCGATTTCCTCCTGAACGAATCGATCAAGCGGCTTGCCGGCGAGGCCGCGACGCGGTTCAGCTCGCTGGTCGCGATGGGGGAGGAGATCCCGTTCGACGTCGCCGCCGACGCGGGCGACGACTCCGCCTTCTACAGCTACGTGCCGATGACCGGGCGCTACGTCGTCGAGCACGCCGACGAGCTGCGCGCGCTGCCGAGCTTCGCCCCCGCCCGTGAGGCGGCGGTCGAGGCGGGCGTCGCCTCCCCTTACCTGGAGGCTCGGGGCGAGGTCGTCCCGGCCGATCCGGGCGAGCGCGCGGAGGCGATGCTGACCACCTTCTTCGCCGAGCTCTGGGAGGGCTCGACCGGTTTTGCGCTCGACCGCGAGCGGCTCGAGGCGGCCCTGGCCACGCTCGACGCCGAAGCTCACGATGCCGACGAGGCCGATGTCCTGATCGCCCCGATCGTCGGCCTGCGGATGTCGATGCCGCGGCTGCAGCTGCCGAGCGGGGTGCGGGTCGTCCGCGCCGACTCGATCGAAGCCCCGATCGAGGCGATGCGCAGCGAGGGGATGGGCCGCGCCGCCTGGGAGCCGCAGTACCTCGCCGTCGCCGAGCAGGATCCGGAGGACGGCGCCGACACGGCCCTGCAGCAACTGCGCGAGCTGGTCAGCGTGATGAGGCTCTTCAAAGCGGGCGGCATCGGCCTCGGGCCCTACGCCTTCGCCCCGACCGGCGAGGGCTGCTGGCGGCGGATCGCCACCGGCGCCCCGGCGACGCGACCCGGCGGCTACCGCCTCAGCGAGGCCGAGGCCGAGGAGCTGGTCGAGTTCGGGACCGCGCTGGAGGCCCGCCCCGACCCCGACAGCGCCCTGACCTGGGCGGTCGGCCGCTTCGACATGGGCTGCGAGCGCCCGACCGCGCTCGAGGGGCTGAGCGACCACCTGCTCGCGATGCGCGCTGTCCTCGAGGGCCACGGCCCCGTCGGGGCCTCGCTGCCGCTGCGCGCCGCCGCCCTGATCGAGGACGAGTCGATGGACCGGATCGAGGCCCGCCAGCAGGTCGAGGACGTGCTCGAGCTGGAGCGGGCGATGATGAACGGCCGCCCGGTCCTGGGTGCGGTGGAGCTCGCCGGCTGGGCCGAGGAGGGCGTCCGCAAGCTGCTGCGCCAGGCCGCCCTGGGAGAGCTGGGCGACGACCTCAGCACCGTAGCCGACGAGACCCTGATCGTCAACGGCCTCGAAAGCGGCGACGCCGAGATCACCGTCTCGGTGGCGCCCGAGCCGCTGGTCGAGCCGGAGCCCGTCGCGGAGCCCGAGATCCGCATCGAGGCCGCGCCGCCCGCCGAACTTCATCTGCCCGTCGAGGAACTACCGGAGGAGGAGTACGTGGAGCAGGAGACCCGCATCATGGAGCCGATCCCGGCCGAAGACGAGATCAAGATCAGCGCCACCCCGTGGCTGGAGGAGGTCTCCGACCCCCGCGGCGGAGAGACGATCGAGTGGCCGGCCGACTCCGACCGCGACATCCAGCACCGCGAGCGGGTCGATACCCCCCGCGTGCGCCACCTCTTCCCGGTCCCCGAGGACGCCGACTGGGAGGTCAGCCACCTCGAGTTCGAGTACTCGCGCCGCGCCCGCTGACCCCGGCGCCGAGTTCCGTGGTTCCTTTCGCACCGTATGCGTGCAAAAGGAACCACGCATCGGCCGGCGGAGGCTAGTCTCGAATCCTCGTGACTGCGTCTGCGGCCCCCGAGCAGGCCCCTCTTCCGGAAGAGAAGCTGTTGAGGCTCGCCGACTGGGCGGGGCCGGTTGGACGGTGGGCGCCGCTCGCCACGGTGCTGATCGGAGTTCTCAACCTGATTCCAAAATCCGGTCGGCCCACCTGGGAGTTGTCGATCGGGATGGGCTGGATAGGGGTGGGTTTGATGTACGGAGCGCTGGCCAGGTGGGGCCTGCTTGTCGATCGAGAGGGGATAACGGTCAAAGGGGTCCGGCAGGGCAGGCATTGGGCTTGGTCCGAAGTGGGCCACTTCGAGATCAGGCGCTCGGTAATCAGAGCGGGCCTGAGGATTCACCTTGTCGACGGGAAGGTCGTCGGCCTGAGAGGTCTCTTCGGAGTAACCGCGCGCGAGCGACGCCTGAGTGAGGCATGGCTCGCCGAGCTGAACCGCCGCGCCGCCGCCGCCGTTTGAAGATCTGCGGCCGAGACCCGCGCCGCCGCCATCTCC
This sequence comes from Solirubrobacterales bacterium, assembly GCA_035942135.1. GTDB lineage: Bacteria > Actinomycetota > Thermoleophilia > Solirubrobacterales > 70-9 > VAYN01. The sequence continues at coordinate 2,503 of DASZDI010000026.1, forward strand.
ACCCGCTCTCCCGGCTATCAGGCGTAACTTCCATGCTACGCTAAGCAAGACGATGGCCAAAGCTCGGGACACCACCTACCACGATCGCCGACTTGCCAAGCGAATCGAGGAGGATCCGGAGTTTCGGGCAGAGTTCGAGAGGCAGCGGCGCGAGGTCGCTCAAATCGATGCGGTGGTCCGTCAGCTCG
>DASZDI010000027.1:0-1969 GCA_035942135.1 Solirubrobacterales bacterium
GCTGAGGGAGCTGCTCGGGCGGGAGGTGACGCTGCTCGGCCTCTGCCTCGGCGGCCAGCTGCTCGCCGCCGCGGCGGGAACGGAGCCGCGGCGCGCCTCTCGGCCGGAGATCGGCTGGCACCGGGTCGAGGTCACCGCCGAGGGCGCCGAGGACCCGCTGCTCGCGCCGCTCGCCCCCTCCTTCGAGGCCTTCCAGTGGCACAGCTACGAGTTCCCCCTCCCGGACGGCGCCGTCCCACTCGCCCGCAGCGAAGTCTGCCTGCAGGCCTGCCGCCTCGGCGAGCGCGCCTGGGCGGTCCAGTTCCACCCCGAGGTCAGCCGCGCCGACGCCCTCCACTGGGTCGAGGACTACGAGGCCGACCCCGACGCCGTGCGCCTCGGCATCGACCCGGCTGTGCTCGGCCCGGAGACCGAGTGGAAGATCGGCGTCTTCAACGACCTCGGCCGCGAGCTCTGCGCGCGCTGGCTGCGGCTGGCTTAGGCCTCGGCCGTGGGCTGGATCTGCCGCAGGATGAAGCGGTCGAAGAGCGGGACGGCGAAGGAGTACTTCCCGAAGCGGTTCTTGTAGACGAGCCCCGCCCCGCCCAGCCCCGACAGCATCTGGTTGACGTGGCTGCTGGTGAAGGGCTTGTCGAGCTGCTTCGAGGCCTTCACCACTTCCTGGACGGTGAACTCCTCGTCCAGCTTCCCCAGGCTGGCGATGGCCCACAGCAGTTCCCGCTGCCGGTCCGTGGCCCGCGCCCAGCGGCCGGCGAAGAAGTCGGAGTCGAGCTTCATCGTGATCGCGTCCATCGGAACCCTGTACGGGACCGACGCCTCCTGCCTTTGCAGCTGCAGGAAGGAGTCGTAGACCTCCCGGCAGATGAACTGGATGAAGTAGGGGTATCCCCCCGATTGCGCCACGATCATTTCCACCGAGTCGTCGGTGAATTCGACCGGGCACTTGGCGTCTTCGATCGGCTTGAGGATCGCTTCGCGGCTGGCCCGCTCGTCGAGCTTGTCGAGGAAGATCACCCGGAACATCCGCTCCGCGAAGGTCCTCGCCTCGACCAGCTTGGGGAAGAGGGTCGGCAGCCCCGTCAGCGCCAGCATGAACGGGATCTCTTTCCTCTGGATCGACTGGAAGACGTCGAGCAGCAGGGAGAGGGGGAACTCGTCCTTCTTTTGCGCGTCGGCCAGGTTCTGCGCCTCGTCGTAGGCGAAGACAACCCCCTTGTTGCCGTCCCTTGCGATCGCCTTGGCGGCCAGCTCGAGCACAGCCTTGAGCTTGTCCTCGACCAAGCCGGGAGTGGCGTTGAAGATCCGCGTCAACGTCTGGAAGTCGAGGTGGACCTCCTGCTTTTCGCCCGCGAACCCCGTCGACTCCTCCTCCCCGACCACCAGCGCCGAAGTCGCGACCGAGAGGTCGGCCATCAGCCGGGTGGCGAGGGCTTCTTCGCTGACGCTGGCCGACTCCGAGAGGTCGGTCCCCACCCAGATCCAGCCCCGCTGGATCGCCAAGGGCTTGAAGGTTTCCAGGAGCACGGTCTTGCCCACGCCCCGGAGGCCGGTCAGGATCGGGTTCTCGAGGATGATCTCCTGGTCGAGCAGCTTTTCGAACTCGCGCTGCTCGCCCGCGCGCCCGGCCATATGCGGCGGGCGATGACCGGCCCCGGGCCGGAAGGGATTCGAGAACTTCTCCAGATTGACACTCATTTAGCCACCGCCTTAAATTTAGAAGACAGTCTAAATTTAGCGAATGGTCTCCGCCTCTGTTAATCCCGCTGGATCGGCGTCAGGTAGGCGGCGGAAAGGCCGCCGTCGACGAGGAAAGTGCTGGCGGTGACGAAGCTGGAGTCCTCGCTCGCCAGGAAGAGGGCGGCCTTGGCGATCTCCGCGGGCTCGCCGAAGCGGCCCATCGGGATGTGGACGAGGCGCTTGGCGGCGCGCTCGGGGTCCTTGGCGAAGAGCTCCTTGAGCAGGGGGGTGT
>DASZDI010000028.1:0-3870 GCA_035942135.1 Solirubrobacterales bacterium
GTCTTGCCCGATCCGTGAGATGAGAGCCCGGCCCGCGCAGGCGAGCGAGGAGTCGGGGCAGGCGCTGATCCTGGCGCTCGGCGGGGCACTTGCCCTGATCGCCGCGGCGCTGGCGCTGGTCGCGATCGCGGGTGCCGTGACCGGCAAGGGCAGGGCCCAGCGCGCCGCCGACCTCGTCGCCATCTCCGCCGTGCGCTCGATGCGCGACGACCTGCCGAGGCTGCTGTCGCCGCCGCGGCTGGCGGACGGGCGGCCGAACCCGGAGCACCTCGACAAGGCCGCCTACCTAGCGCGAGCCCGCGCGGCGGGCCTGGCGGCGGCGCGCGCCAACGCCGTCGATCCCGGTCGCGCCGACATCCGCTTCCCCGATGCCGGCTCCTTTGCTCCGGTCCGCGCCAAGGCCATGATTGTCGCCGGGCTCGAGGAGGTTGGCGGTCATCGCGTCGAGGCATCCGCGGTGGCGGAAGCTGCCGCTCCCTACGGCGCGGCGGCTGGCGGAGAGACGGGCATGGCCAGCGGCGGCGGCTACGGCGGCATGCTGATCTTCCGGGACGGCGAGGGGATGCGCCCGGACGTCGCCGCCGCCTACGACCAGATGGCGGCGGCCGCCCGCGCCGACGGCCTCGTCCTCCTCGTCGTCTCCGGCTTCCGCTCCGACGCCGAGCAGGCGGAACTGTTCGCCGCCCATCCCGATCCGACCTGGGTCGCCCCGCCCGGCCAGTCGCTCCACCGCTGCGCGACCGAGCTCGACATCGGCCCGTCCTCCGTCTACTCCTGGCTCGCCTCCAACGCCGGCCGCTTCGGCTTCGTCCAGCGCTATTCGTGGGAGGCCTGGCACTACGGGTTCGACGCAGGCCCGGCCCCCTGCTCCACCGCGGGCGAATCTGTGACCGCGGCCAGGGGAGGGGCGACCGCCATGACCGCCATGAACCTGCCCGCGTTCGTCCCGGCGCAGTACCGAGAGGCGATCTTGCGCTCGGCCGCCCGCTGGGGCGTCCCCCCGGCCCTGATGGCCGGGCAGCTGATGGCCGAGTCCGGCTTCGACCCTGACGCCGGTTCCTCGGCGGGCGCCCAGGGCATCGCCCAGTTCATGCCCTCCACGGCCGCCGCCTACGGCCTCGCCGACCCCTACGACCCGGTCGCCGCCATCGACGCCCAAGGCCACCTGATGTCGGACCTCCTCCGCCAGTTCGGCTCCCCCGAGCTCGCCCTCGCCGCCTACAACGCCGGCCCCGCCCCCGTCGAAGCCTGCAACTGCATCCCGCCCTACCCCGAGACTCAGGCCTACGTCACCCGCATCCTCGCCCTCATCGGCGGTGCCGGCGCGATCGCGATGCCGAGCTTCGAAGTGCGGTTGGTGGCGTGAGCTTTCGCATCACGAAGATGCGGCGGTTCCATGAAAGCGCCTTTAAGCACGGCATTTCCGCTGCCGACATCGAGCACGTCCTCAGACAGCCGATGCGGTTGATCGTGCGTGAAGATGGAAGCCGCCTTTATCTCGGACCTGGAAGAAACGCCGAATTGCTCGAGGTGATCACGGTTCTCCAAGCGGACCGATCGGAGGTGGCAATACACGCCATGAAGATCCGACCTGGATATGCAAACCTGCTGCCAAGGGAATGACCGTGGAACGCAAAAAGAACTACGGCAGGACGATTAAGGGCGAGCTGATCACCGATGAGTTGATCGACAAGCTTGTTCGCGAAGCAGAGGAGGGCTGGGATGTCGAGAAGCTCATCCGAGAGGGAAAGGCTGTCGCGAGTCCGCCTTTGACGCCGGAGGCGTCGAAACCGGGCGTTGGAGGCGATTAGCGCGATGTCTCCACGGCCGCCATGTGCTCGTGGACGAAGCGCACCACCGCAGCGCCCTCGCCGACGGCGGTAGCGCAGCGCTTGGTCGAGCCGGAGCGGGCGTCGCCGGCGGCGTAGACGCGGGGGACGCTGGTTTCGAGCAGGCCCTCGGCGCCGACGTCGGGGCCGGTGAGGATGAAGCCCTTCTCGTCGCGGGCCACCGTGTCGCCGAGCCAGTCGGTGCAGGGGGAGGCGCCGAGGAAGAGGAAGAGGAACGAGTAGGGGAGGCGGGCGCCGTCGGCCAGGGTCACTTCCTCGAGATGGCCTTGCTCGCCGTGCAACTCCACCACTTCGCTGCGGGGGCGGACGTCGACGCCGTAGCGGTCGAGCTCCCCGAGCAGGTAGTTGGACATCGTCTCGCCGAGGTCGGCGCGGCGGTGCAGCAGGGTGACGAGGGCGCCGCCGCGGGCGAGCCAGACCGCAGCCTGGCCGGCCGAGTTGCCGCCGCCGATGACGCCGACCCGCTGACCGCCGCAGATCTGTGCCTCCGGCGGCCCCGCCGCGTAGAAGACGCTGAGCCCCTCGTACTGCTCGAGGTCCTTGACCGGCAACCGACGGTACTCGGCGCCGGTGGCGAGGACCACGGCGCGGGCGCCGATCTCATACCCCTCCTCGAGCCGCACCACATGGCGCTCCTCGCCGGGCTCCAGCGCCTGCGCGCGGTAGGGGGTGGCGGTCCGGGCGTTGAACTTGCGGGCCTGGGCGATGGCACGGCTGGTCAGCTCGGTGCCGCTGATCCCGGCCGGGAAGCCGAGGTAGTTCTCGATCCGCCGCGACATCCCGGCCTGCCCGCCGAGCACGGTGCTCTCGATCACCAGCGTGTCGAGCCCCTCGGAAGCTCCGTAGACAGCGGCGCCGAGGCCGGCGGGCCCGCCGCCGATCACGAGCAGGTCAACCTCCTCCCGCGCGCCCAGCTCCAGCCCGATCCCCAGCGCCCGGGAGAGCTCCCCGGGGCTCGGCCCGCGCAGGTCGACCCCGCCGGGAAGTCGCACGAGCGGGACCTCCGACGGCGTCAGCTCCGCCAGCGCCGCCGCAGCCTCCTCACTCTCCGCCGGATCGAGCCAGGTGTAGGGCAGGCGCTGTCGTTTGGCGTAGTCGATCAGCTGCCGGGTCGCCTCCGAGCCCCGCGGCCCGACCACCTCGATCCCGACCCCCTGACGCTGCTGCAGCATTTCCCGCCTCTGCACGAAGGCCGAGAGGAGGATGTCGGAGAGCGGCGGGTCCTCCAGCAGCAGCTTGCGCAGCTCTTCGCGCTCGACCGCGATGTAGCGCAGCGGCTCGGTCACGACCGCGGTGAGAAAGACCGTCTGCCCGGAGAGCAGGTTGATCTCGCCGAGGAAGCCGGAGGGGCCGTGGCGGACGATCTCGTGCCCGGCGGGGTCCAGCACCGCCGCCTCCCCCTCGAGGATCGCGATGAACGGATAGATCTCGTCGCCGACCCGGAACAGCTCCTCGCCCACCGCCGCCGTCCGCTCCTCGCCGTGCTCGGCCAGCGTCGCCAGCTGGCTGCTCGAGAGAACGCGACTCACCGGACCGGCCACCAGTCAAGGCTACTTGCCGGGAGTAGGCTCCTCGCAAAGTCGGCGACCGAAAGGACTTCATGCGCAACCCCTTCACCCACAAGAAGCTGACCGAGGTCAAGGACTCCGCCGCGGACTTCGGCCACGGCGACGCGATGGAGGTGAGGTTCGCCAAGGACGACCTCGAGACTGAGGACACCGGCTTCAGCTTCCACCGCCTCAAGCCGGGCAAACGGCATCCCTTCGGACACAGCCACGAGGAGGCGGAGGAGGTCTACGTGATCGTCCGCGGCGACGGCCTGCTCAAACTCGACGACGAGATCATCGAGGTGGAGAGGCTCGACGCGATCCGCGTCGCCCCGGAAGTGACCCGCGCCTTCGAGGCCGGCGAGGAGGGCCTTGAGATCCTCGCCTTCGGCCCCCGCCGCGACGGCGACGGCAAGATCGTCCCCGACTGGTGGAGCGACTGACGCCGAGTCCGCGAGAGACCGCCTATAGCG
>DASZDI010000029.1:0-1749 GCA_035942135.1 Solirubrobacterales bacterium
GCCCCCGGCAGATGCCCAGTTGGCGCGGCTCAGGCGCTGCATCATCATCGTCGAGTTCGCGAACTCCACCGCCCTGACGGCGCCTCCGGTGGCGCCCTGGCGACCGTAGGCCGCGCTCATCGCACCCTCGGCGAAGGGCACCAGCTTGAAGAGGACGAACGGGGAGAAGCAGGCCAGCAGGAGCATCGCCCCTCCGGCCAGGACGTGCTCGACGGACCCGTCGTTCTCTGCCAGGAGGCTCGCGGCCAGGGCGATGATCGCAACGATCACGAACTTCGAGAAGACGACGACGATCACAAGCTCGCAGGTGCGCCGCAGGGCCGATACCCAGCGCGGCCAGATCGAGGCGGCGATGGCGAGCGGCATGAAGAGGGCCACCACATAGATCGCCGCATCTCGCATCAGAAGCTCGATCCAGACGAAGAACGCTGCGAAGGCGGCGACCGCGATCACGATGAAGCCGACGAAGACGGGGATCGCCACTGCGGCAGCCGCTCCTTTTGCGCCCGCTTCCGTCGCGGCGCCGACGCCCGCCTGCGTGGCGAGGTCGCTGCCTCCGCCGGCCACGGCGGCCACCGCCTCCACCGTCGATCTGAAGAACTTCTCGGCATCGGCCCCCGTCGACCGGGACACCGCCTCGCTCATCCCGTCGCAGGTGGCGACCAGCAACTGGACGACCACATAGGCCGCAGAGGTCGCGATCGCCGCAAGCGGGGTGTTGATCAGGAAGACCCGGAAGAGCATCCCGACGTCCCCGCGCGCCAGCGCCTCGAAGACCGAGAAGACCAACATCAGGGCCGCCAGGGAGGCGGCGATCACCGCCATCAGGCGGTACTGCTTGAGAAAGCCCTTGCTCAGCAGGTCCGGCGAGGTGGTCTTGTCGCTCAGCACTGCGACCTCACCGATCAGCCAGACGCTGCCCTCCGCGACCCAGGCGGTCACCTTGTCGAAGACCCCGTCCCCGATCTCTCCCGCCGCTTTCTTGAGAGGGTCCATGACGAGGCCGCCGGCCGCCCCCAGGATCGGGTCGGTCACGGCCTCGCAGGCATCGCCCACCGGGTTCCCGATGCCGATCGCGTCACCGACGACCCCTGCCGGGGAGAGGCCGGCGCAGGGGATGCTCGCCGCCTGCGCCCTCGGGGGCTCCGGGTTCGCCAGCGGCGCCGATGCACCGAGGGCGAGCGCCGTCGCGGCGAGGGCGGCGAGCCTACGGAGTCGCGGCATAGGGCCGCATCCCCTCGACCAGGTCGACCACTTCGAAGCCTTCGCCGCCGCGCCGCGGGGAGAGGACCCGGGGCGTCGGCCCGAAGGCCGCCTGCGTGTCGGCGATCTTCCAGTCCCCGTCGGCCCATCGAAGCTCCATCCTCGAGGTGCCGAAGTAGGCGGTGGGCTCGACCGTCGAGGAGTTCCCGACGATCGTGAAGCCCCAGGTCCGGATCACCGCCCGCCGGGAGGAGTAGGCCAGGACGCGGTGGAAGGCGGGAACCGCGAAGTAGGAGGTCGGGAGTCCGGCTCTGAGGCCTTTTCCGAGGCCTCCCCGGGTGAGCCGGTCGGCGCCGGGCTCGTTGGCCGCGAGCATCGCCGGGGCGTACTCCTCGGTGGCCGCGGCCTCGATCCGACGACGCAACTCCTCGGGGCGCAGGATCGCGGTGTCGGCGAAGGACTGCTGGTAGTTGGCGTTGGCAGCGAGGGCGCCGGCGCGGCTGTGGGCGTAGCCGCGCCCGACTCCCCCGGACGACAGGCTGGTAG
>DASZDI010000030.1:0-1572 GCA_035942135.1 Solirubrobacterales bacterium
GCGCGAGGACATCGCCGAGTTCCGCCGCATCAAGACGATGCGCAAACGCGCCGGTTGGCTCGGCTGAAGTCCCGGAATTGCCACAGTCTGGGCACCAAGAATTTACTTTCCGCGCGCAACATGTCGCAACTTTTTGTCTACAGTTATGCCATCATGCAGACCCTGGAGATGGAGAAGCCGATGGACAACTGGAACGACGACAGGCTCGACGAACTGAACCGGCGCGTGGACGAGGGCTTCACGAAGGTCGACCAGCGCTTCGAGCGGGTCGAGAAAGAGATGAAAGACGGCTTCGCTCAGGTCAACCGCGACATGAAAGAAGGCTTCGCTCAGGTCGACCGCGAGATGAAAGAGGGAGCCGCCGAACTCAGGGGACAGATGGGGAATCTTGCTGAGCGATTCGATCGCCTCCAGCACACGCTGGTGCTCGCCTCGTGGGGCTTCGTGGGAACCATGGCCGCCACTCTCGTCGCCGTGCTTGGCGCCGCCGTGACCTAGGGACTACTCCCCGGCCGCGGGCGGCGCGGTCGGGTCTGAGCTCTCCTCGCCCAGTTTCTCCCGGGCGATGTAGTCCTCGGCCAGCAGCAGGTTGTCCTTCGAGCGCTCGACGACGTTGAGGAGGTCGCCCATCAGCGCCACCTCCTCGACCTGCTCCTTGACGAACCACTGCAGGAACTGCTCGGCGCGGTAGTCCTTCAGCTCGCGCGCCAGCTCGAAGAGGGCGAAGATCTCCTCGCTCACCCGCTTCTCCTGGTCGAGCGCCATCTGCACCGGGGCGCTGCTGGTCGCGTAGGTGGTCTGGTGGGAGCGGATGTCGGGGATCCGCACCTCCTCGCCGACGTCGAGCAGGTAGCGGATCATCATCATCGCGTGCTCGCGCTCCTCCAGCGCCTGCCGGTAGAAGAAGGCGGCCAGCCGCGGAAGGGTCTCGGCGTCGTAGTAGACCGCCGCCGCCACGTACTGCTGGGAGGCGGCGAACTCGTTGGCGATCTGCTCGTTGAGGGCGTCGGCGAAAGACTTCTCAGGCATCGGGGGCTCCTTGTCGGCGGTGGGGTTCAACCTAGTCGAAGGATCGGAACGCACTTCCTCCCGCATACCGGGAAGAAGTGCGTCCGCGTCAGAGCTTCCAGCGGAAGCCGATCTCCTCGATCGCCGGCTCCAGCGGGCTGGTCGGCAGCCCCGGCTTCGTTGCCAGCTCGGGGTTGTTGTAGCCGCCGGGGGCGACGTCGTTGGGCGTGTCGGGGTGGAAGATCGAGGCGAGGTACTGGATCTGGCCGCGGCCTTGGCCGAGCTCGGTCTGGCCGCCGCCGTAGGCGCCGATGCCGCGCTCCTCGCAGTAGTCGTAGGCGGCGAAGAGGTTGCGGATCGGGCCGAAGCGCGAGGGCTTGACGTTGACCGTCTTCGGCGGCGACCATGGCATCGCCTCGATGTCGGCGATCGAGTGGATCGGCGCGTCCCAGGTCACCCGCTCGGACACCGGATCGAGCAGCGGTTTCGTCTCCTCGGTCACGTCGGGATCCTCGAGCCAGGCCTCGGGGAAGGTCTCGATCAGCTTCGCGTAGAGCTCGGGGT
>DASZDI010000031.1:0-3993 GCA_035942135.1 Solirubrobacterales bacterium
GAGTAGAGGGGGCGGCCCTGGTGCTCGTACTGCTCGCGCAGCTGGGCGGCGGTCTCGGGCTGGCCGACCTCGTTCATCACCGCGGCGGCCATGTCTCCTCCCATTACGGAGATGCGGGCGTTGGGCCACATGAAGAGGAAGCGGGGGGAGTAGGCGCGGCCGCACATGCCGTAGTTGCCCGCCCCGAAGGAGCCGCCGACGATGACGGTCAGCTTCGGCACCCGGGCGGTGGAGACGGCGGCGACCAGCTTGGCGCCGTCCTTGGCGATCCCGCCCGCCTCGTACTTGGAGCCGACCATGAAGCCGTTGACGTTCTGGACGAAGACGAGGGGGATGCGGCGGCGGTCGCAGAGCTGGACGAAGTGGGCGCCCTTGAGGGCGCTCTCGGAGAAGAGGATGCCGTTGTTGGCGAGGATGCCGACCGGGTGGCCGTCGACGTGGGCGAAGGCGCAGACCAGGGTCTTGCCGTACTTCTCCTTGAACTCGCGCAGGTCGCCGGCGTCGACTACGCGGCGCAGGACCTCGCGGACGTCCCACGGAGCGCGGGAGCCGATCGGGACGACGTCGAGAATCTCCTCCGGGTCGCCCGCCGGGGGGCGGGACTCGATCCGCTCCCAGGGCGGCGCCGGGGACGGCGGCAGGGTCGCGACGATTTCGCGCAGGATCTTCAGCGCCTCGGCGTCGTCCTCGGCGAGGTGGTCGGCGACGCCGGACCTGCGGGCGTGGACGTCGCCGCCGCCGAGCTCCTCCGCGGTCACCTCCTCCCCGGTCGCCGCCTTCACCAGCGGCGGGCCGCCGAGGAAGATCGTCCCCTGCTTGCGGACGATCACGGTCTCGTCGCTCATCGCCGGCACGTAGGCGCCGCCGGCGGTGCAGGAGCCCATCACCGCGGCGAGCTGCGGGATCTCCCGCGCCGACATGTTGGCCTGGTTGAAGAAGATGCGGCCGAAGTGCTCGCGGTCGGGGAAGACCTCGTCCTGCAGCGGCAGGTAGGCGCCGCCGGAGTCGACCAGGTAGATGCAGGGGAGCCGGTTCTGCAGGGCGACCTCCTGCGCGCGCAGGTGCTTCTTCACCGTCGCCGGGTAGTAGGTGCCGCCTTTGACGGTGGCGTCGTTGGCGACGACGACGCAGGCGCGGCCGCTGACGGTGCCGACGCCGGTGACGATCCCCGCGCCGGGCGCGGCGTCGTCGTACATCCCGTGCGCGGCGAGCGGCGAGAGCTCGAGGAACGGCGTGCCGGGGTCGCAGAGGCCCTCGACCCGCTCGCGGGCGGTCAGCTTGCCGCGGCCGCGGTGGCGCTCGACCGCCTTCGGGCCGCCGCCGGTGCGCACCCGCTCGAGCTCGGCCTCCAGCTCGGCGATCAGCTCGAGGTGCTTCTCGCGGGCGCTCTCGACGGCGGTGCTCATCCCGCCCCGTTCCCGGTCGGGCCGGGCGCCGTGCGCCAGTCGACCGGACCGGCGACGAGGGTGTGGGAGCCGAGCGGGCGGCCGAGCACCTCGCGGGCGGCGCGCGAGGCATCGAGCAGGCGCTCGAGGTCGACGCCGGTCTCGATGTCCATCTCGCGCAGCATCGAGACCAGGTCCTCGCTGGCGATGTTGCCGGTGGCGCCGACCGGGACCGGGCAGCCGCCGAGCTCGCCGAAGCTCGACTCGAAGGACTCGCAGCCTGCCTGCAGCGCCGCGAAGACGTTGGCGAGGCCCTGGCCGCGGGTGTTGTGGAAGTGGGCGGTGCGCTCGACCTCGGGCAGCTCCTCGGCGGCCTTCCAGAAGAACTCGGCGACCTGGAGCGGGTTCGCCATCCCGGTGGTGTCGCCGAAGCCGATCTCGACCGCGCCGGCGTCGCGCAGGCGGCGGCCGATCTCGAAGACGCGCTGCAGCGGCACGTAGCCCTCGTAGGGGCAGCCGAAGCTGGTGCTGATCACGCCCTCGCAGCGCAGCCCCTCCTCGGTCGCGCGGGCGAGCACGCGCTCCAGGCCCTCCAGCGACTCCTCGACCGAGCGGTTGACGTTGCGGCGGTTGTGGGTCTCCGAGGCGGAGAGGAAGACGTTGACCTCGTCGATCCGGTCGCGCACCTCCAGCGCCGCCTCCAGCCCGCGCTCGTTCGGGACCAGGACCGAGACCGAGACCTCGTCGGGAACCTCGGCCCGTTCCAGCACCTCGCGCCCGTCGGCCAGCTGCGGCACCACGTCGGCGCGGACGAAGCTCGTCACCTCCAGCCGCCGCAGCCCGGTGCGGGCGAGCATCTCGACCAGGCGCACCTTGTCCTCGGTGGCGATCGTCTCCGGCTCGTTCTGGAAGCCGTCGCGCGGCCCGACCTCGCGGATCCGGACGGCGGCCGGGATCGCCATCGCCTAGGCCCCCAGCGCCCTGGCGATCACCATCTGCTGGATCTCGTCGGTGCCCTCGCCGATCGTGAGGATCTTCGCGTCGCGGTAGAAGCGGCAGACCGGGTACTCCTCGATGTAGCCGTAGCCGCCGTGGATCTGGACCGCCTCCTCGCTGCAGCGCACCGCCAGCCGGCCGCTCTTCAGCTTCGCCTGGGCGGCGGTGAGGCTGAAATTCTCGCCGCGGTCCTTCTCGCGGGCGGCCTTGTAGACGAGCAGCCGGGTCGCCTCGATCTCGGTCGCCATGTCGGCGAGCTTGGCCTGGATCGACTGAAAGCGGGAGATCGATTGGCCGAAGGCCTGGCGCTCCTTCGCGTAGGCGAGCGCCTCGTCGAGAGCGCCCTGGGCGAGCCCGACGCCCATCGCGGCGACGCCGATGCGGCCGATGTCGAGCACCTGGAGGAACTGGCGGAAGCCCATCCCGCGCGGGCCGAGCAGGTTGGCCTCGGGGACGCGGCAGTCGGTGAAGGTGAGCGGCCGCGTGTCGGAGGCGTTCCAGCCCATCTTGCGGTAGGGCTCGCCCTGCTCGTAGCCGGGGGCGCCGTTGGGGACGATCAGGTTGGAGATCTCGTCGGTGCCGGTGCGGGCGGTGATGCAGACGACGCCGGAGATCTCGGTGCCGGCGTTGGTGATGAACTGCTTGGCCCCGTCGATCACCCATTCGTCGCCGTCGAGGCGCGCCTTGGTGCGGACGTTGCCGGCGTCCGAGCCCGCCTCGGGCGCGGTCAGGCCGAAGGCGCCGAGGACCTCGCCGGCGCAGAGGCGCGGCAGCCACTCCGCTTTCTGCTCGTCGGAGCCGAAGAGGTAGATCGGCTGGGTGCCGAGCGAGGTGTGGGCGCAGAGGGTGATCGCGACCGAGGAGTCGACCCGGCTCAGCTCCTCGACGGCCAGCGCGTAGGCGAGCGAGTCGCCGCCCCCGCCCCCGTGCTCCTCGGGGAACGGGATCCCCATCAAGTTGAGCTCGGCGAGCTTGGCGACGATCTCGTAGGGGAAGCGCTTCTCGCGGTCGAGCTCCTCCGCGACCGGGGCGACCTCCTGGGCGGCGAAGTCGCGGACGGTGCGCTGGATCAGGCGATGCTCGTCGCCGAGGTCGAAGTCCATTCGCGGAGGATACCGAATCAGCGTTCTAAATTAGAGGGCTCGTTCGGTATTCGCTACCGTGAGGGCGTGCCCGTCCCCTCTCCCCCGACCCGCCCCGCCCTGCGCGCCCGCTACGAAGCGAAGCGCAGCGAGGTGGTCGCGACCGCAGCGAAGCTCTTCGCCGAACGCGGCTACGGCGCCACCTCGATCAGCGAGCTGACCGCGGCAACCGGCCTGGCGGCGGGCGGCCTCTACCACTACATCGAGGGCAAGGACGACTTGCTGATCGCGATCTGCGACGAGCTGCTGGAGCCGCTGCTGGCCCGAGCGCGCGAGATCGTCGCCGCCGATGCGCCCCCGATCGACCAACTGCGCGAGCTGGTCGGCGCCTGGGTCGCCCACGTCGTCGAGCACCGCCACCACATGCTCGTCTTCACCCAGGAGCGCCAGGCGATCGAGAGCGAGCCCCGCTGGCGCCGCATCCGCTCCCAGCGCAAGGCCTTCGAGAAGATCCTCGACGACGTCCTCGC
>DASZDI010000032.1:0-3427 GCA_035942135.1 Solirubrobacterales bacterium
TTCCCGGTATGCGGGAACAACTACGTTCGCTCTGGCCGTGGCTGGTGCCGGGGCTGCTCTTCGGCCTGACGGCGATGTTCCGCCCCGAGTACCTGCTGGTCGGCGCCGCCTTCGTCGTCCTTGCCGGCCTCCGCATCGCCCGCGGGCGCGAATGGCGGCTCGGGCTCGTCTCCGCCGCGGTCCTCCTCGTCGCCCTGCTCCTGCCAATCCTGCCCTGGACGGTCCGTAACCTCGTCGCCCTCGACAAGGTGGTGCCGATCTCGACCGGCGGCGGCAAGGCGCTCTACGTCGGCACCTACCTCCCCGCCGACGGCGAGTACCAGCGGGTGAAGGCGATCCTCGCCGAGCGCTACCTCGGCCGTGACCTCGAGCCGGGCTCCCCCGAGCTGGACGCGGTCGACCCGACGGACCTCTTCGACAAGGTCGCCGATCGCTATCCCGACCTCCCCCGCGACGAGGCGCTCGGCAAGATCGGCAAGGAGAACTTCGACAGGTACTTCGGCGAAGACCCGCTCGGCTACGCGGCGATGAGCGTCCGCAAGGTCGCCCGGATGTGGAGCAGCGGCGTCGGCGAAGCGATGAGCAGCGGCGTCGGCCGCGTCGTCCAGGTCCTGCTCGTGCTGCTCGGACTCGCCGGGCTCGCCCTCCTCGGCCTGCGTCGCCGCTGGTGGGAGCTGGTCGCCCTGGCGACCCCGATCGCCCTCATCACCGCCGTCGGCGCGGTCTCCCTCGCCGCCCCCCGCCGCAACGAGGTGCTGATGACGCTGGTCTTCCCACTGGCCGGCCTCGCCCTCTCATCCGGCCTCGCGGCCATATTCTCCGGTCGCGAATGGTCCCCCGAGCAGGCATCTTCCCCGCAGAGCTGACCGCGCTCCGAGGCGCCGGGCTGCTGATGGCGGCCCTGCTCGTCCTCTACGCGGTGATGCGCCGCCGCTCGCTGCGCAACGCCGACGTGCTGATCCTGATCGCCGTCGGGCTCGGCCTGATGCTGGTCTCCGGGACCGAAGTCGTCAACGGGCTGCTCTCGGCCTTCTCCTTCGAGAAAGGCAACGGCGGCCGCATCCTCGGCCTCGCCGTCTTCGCGATCTTCGTCCTCTTCCTGCTGGCGCTGCGGGCGCTCTCCCAGGGGGCGCGGAACGCGCGCCAGCTGGCGGCGGCGCTGGAGGGCCTGGCCTGGGAGGAGTTCCGCCAGGCCGGACTGCCGGAGCGCTTCCGCGGCAAGATCGCGATCCTGATCCCGGCCTACAACGAGGCCGAGAACATCGGCGTCGTCCTCGGCCAGATCCCGCCCGCGGTCTGCGGCGTCCGCACCGAGGTCCTGGTCGTCGACGACGGCTCCCGCGACGGCACCGGCGACGTCGCCGCCGAGCACGGCGCCGCGGTCGCCCGCCACGTCACCAACCGCGGCGGTGGCGCGGCGCTGCGGACGGGCTACCGGCTGATGGTCGAATCCAGGGCCGAGATCGTCGTCACCCTCGACGCCGACGGCCAGCACCTGCCCTCGGAGATGGAGCGCCTGGTCAAGTCGATCCTCGACGGCGAGGTCGAGATGGCCCACGGGTCCCGCGTCCTCGGCCACGCCGACCGCAACCACTTCGCCCGCGAGCTCGGGATCGTCTTCTTCAACCGCCTCGTCTCCTTCATCACCCGCACCCACGTCACCGACTGCTCCAACGGCTACCGCGCCGTACGCACCGCCGTGCTCCCGCAGCTCGTCCTCCGCCAGGAGCAGTTCCACACCTCCGAGTTCATGATCGAGGCGATCAAGCGGGGGATCCCCGCCAAGGAGGTCCCGATCACGGTCGAGCAGCGGCTGCATGGGCACTCGAAGAAGCCGGCGGTCTTTCGCTACGGGATGGGGTTTGCGAACGCGATCGTGCGGACCTGGTTGCGGTAGGCGGTGCCGGTGATGGTCTTCCGGCACATCTCGCCTATGGCTCGATGTTGAGTGCCGGGGGACCATCACCGGCACCACCTACGGCCGAGCTCCGGTAGATGCTTAGTGGACGCCCGGGTGCCGTACCGCCGCCGGGTCCGGGAGATACAGGTCGGTGCCGCAGCGGGGGCAGACCTGGACGTAGAGCTTGAGGGGCTTGTGGCAGTTGGGGCACTGGCGTTCGGGTTCGTCCTTCTCGACGCGGTAGAAGATGACGGCGAGGAGGCCCAGGGGGGGCAGGACGGTGCCGATGATCAGCCAGATGAAGAAGGAGCTGCCCTTGGCCCTGCCGATGATGGCGGTGGCGAGGCCGAAGCAGGCGGCGATGACGAGGTACTCCACGTACTCATTCTTGCGCCTCGGGGCCTGGACCTAACGTCCACCCTCCGGAGGGGGCTTGAAAAGGGCGTCGCCGGTGCCGATGAACCCTCGGGAGGCCCGCAAGGGCCGATTGCGCATGGCGATTCCACAGCAACAACCAGTCGCGGCGAGGTCGCAGCGGCAGCGCCGGAAACGGCGCCGCGCCTGGAAGGACAAGCACTTCCGCTGGGTCCCCGACGGGCAGGGCGGTTGGCGGGTCCAGGCCTACGTCCACCGCCATCGCCACAAGCCGAAGGCGGGGCACTTCCGCGGCCCCGGCAGGAAGCCGCCGCGGCAGGCGCTGCCCGGGACCGCACCCGCTGCCGCTCCGGCTCCCCCGCCCGCGCCGCCGATCTCCGACCCCCGCCCGCCCGAGGCCTACCAGGGCGAGTTCGGCCTGCCGCAGGCGGTCCGCCTGCTGAACCGGGCCGGCTTCGGCCCCGTCCCCGGCCAGGCCGAGCAGCTGGTCTCCCTCGGCCTCGCCGGCGCCGTCCGCTCGCTGACCCGCCCGAGCGGCGCCGCCGTCCTCAGCGGCCCGCCGCCGCGCGACGACGAAGGCAACCCGCTCGCCCCCGCCGACGCCTGGGGCCACGACCACCTCTGGTGGCTCGACCGCAGGGTCCGCACCGACCAGCCGCTGGTCGAGCGGATGACGCTCGTCCTCCACGACTGGTTCGCCACCTCCAACGCGAACGTCTCCAAACAGCAGCAGACGATCGACCAGTCGAACCTGTTCCGGGCCCGCTGCTTCGGCTCCTTCCTCGACCTCTTCAAGGCGGTGACGATCGACCCGGCGATGCTGCAGTGGCTGAACGGCAACGAAAACTACAAATGGGCGCCGAACGAGAACTACGCCCGCGAGATGATGGAGCTGTTCTCGCTCGGTGCCGACCGCGGCGCCTACACCGAGGACGACATCCGCGAAGCCGCCCGCGCCCTGACCGGCTGGCGCAACGACTGGTCCAGCGAGCTCGGCTCCCACAACTTCCGCTTCGAGCCGAAATGGCACGACATCGGCGTCAAGACCGTCTTCGGCCAGGTCGGCAACTGGGGCTGGGAAGACGCCTGTCGGCTCTGCGTCGAGCACCCGCTCCATCCTTCGTTCTTCGTCGAGAAGCTCTGGAGCTACTT
>DASZDI010000033.1:0-9789 GCA_035942135.1 Solirubrobacterales bacterium
GTCGAGAAGAGCCCGCCGTAGAAGCCGGGGTCGACGATCTGCGTGCCGGGCTGGGCGAGCTCCGCGCGGACGGTCATCGCGGCGAGGCCGCCGACGATGAAGAAGAAGAAGGTCGTGCAGATGTACTGGATGCCGATCACCTTGTGATCGGTGTTGAAGCGGAAGTAGTCCTTCCAGGTCTTGGCGCCGTGCTGGGAGTGGTCCTCCGGGATCGTCGGCATGCCGACGGCCCAGCGCAGCCAGTAGTCGAAGCAGCCGAAGCCCCAGAGGAAGCCCAGCGGGGCGAGGACGGCGGGCACGACGATGTGCGGGTAGCCGGTCTGTTCGGTCTGGTAGAGGTCGAGGCCGGAGATCGCCCGCAGGGCGATGACGAGCCCGAAGCCGAGCGCCCCGAAGGCGACGGTCCCGAGCAGGGCGCGGGTCCAACCAGGTCTCTTGATCGCGGCAGTCATCGACTCTCTCTCATTATGCCCCGCCGGCCCCGAATCCTCCGGGGTTCACCTGCGAGTCCTGCTTGACCGTTTCCATCAGGGGCTGCGGCGCTTTCTGATCCAGCTCTTCGACCCATTTCCTGTATTTGGCCGGCGGCTCGACCACGACTTTCGCCCGCATCGTCGCGTGGCCGAAGCCGCAGAGCTCGGTGCAGACCAGCTGGTAGGTCCCGACCTTGTCGGGGGTGACGATCGCCGTCGTCGTGATGCCCGGGACGTTGTCTTTCTTGATCCGCCACTCGGGCACCCAGAAGGAGTGGATCACGTCGAGGGCGTGCATCTTGAAGTGGACCTGGCGGCCGACCGGGACGTGCAGCTCGCCTTCGGTCCAGGCGTAGTCCTGCCCCGGGTAGGCGAAGCTCCAGGCGAACTGCTGGGAGAAGACGGTGACGGTGAGGTGGTTGTCATTCGGGTCTTCGATGTCGTCGAGGACCTTCCAGCTGTAGCCGCCGGCGAAGAGGACGATGATCGTCGGGATCAGGGTCCAGGCGATCTCCAGGCGGGTGTTGCCGTGGATCGGCTCGCCGTCGGACTCGTCGCCCGGCTTCGCCTTGAATTTCCAGAGGGCGTAGAAGAGCATCACCATCACCAGCGAGAAGACGAACGCCGAGAGGACGATCATCACCGTCAGCAGGTTGTCGATCTTCGGCGCCTCGGCAGAGGCCTGCTGGCCGTCCCAATTGATCGGCACCATCACCGCCGAAATAAGGACGGTCAAGGCGAGCGTCGCCAGGAGCATTTTCACTATCGGCAGGCGGCCGTACATGGGGCGGCGGGCATTCTATTGAAGCGGCGGCGGGAGGCTTTGCGGGTCCAAATGACGCTTGGCACTAACCCCCGGGGCGCGGCAGATCGTCGAGCTCCCCGGCGGCGGCGGCGAGCACCCCCCGGGCCACTCCTTCCCAGCTCCAGAGCCGAGCGACGGTCTCGACCAGGGCTCGCCGGGCGGCCTCCCGCTCGGCCTCCGGCAGGTCGAGCCAGGCGTTCAGGCGGGCGGCGATCGCCTCGACGGCGCCCGCCTCGACCGGGAACGAGGTCAGCGGACCGACCCGCTCCGGCAGCGCCGCGCCGAGCTGCCGGGATACCTCGAGCATCCCCGAGTGGCCGGCGGAGACGGGCAGGGTGCCGCAGGCGGCCGCCTCGACGGCGACCATGCCGAACGCCTCGGGGAAGGTGCTGGGCATGACCATCGCCTCCGCCCGCGGGAAGAAGGAGGCGACCTCGGCGTGCTCGAGCCGGCCGACGAGCTCGACCGAGCCGGCGGCGGCGCGGGCCGTCTCCGCGTAGCCCTCGGGGGGGTCGGCGAGGAAGGCGGAGAGGATCGGCAGCGCCCGCTCCTCTCCTCCCTCGAGCGCCCAGCCGCGGCGGGCGACCTCGCGGGCGTCGTCGAGGTCGCCGCGCTCCAGGGCGGCGAGCAGGCGCCGCAGCCCGTCCTCGTAGGCGCCGTAGCCGGCCACCTCGAGGCGGGCGTCGGGATGGGCGGCCCGCACCAGCGGCCAGGCCGCGAGCAGGAGGTCGACCCCCTTGGAGACGATCAGCTTGCCGACGAAGGCGACCAGCCGCTCGCGCTCGCCGCGAGGCCGGAACTCCTCGACGTCGACCCCGGGCGGGCCGAGCCGGGTCTTCTCGCGCAGGTCCGGGAGGTCGGGGAGCGCGGCCCAGAGCGACTCGGCCGTGTGGGTGGAGCCGATCAGCGCCCCGTTCGCCGCTTCCATCCCCTCCCGCGCATAGGGCAGGAAGCGCGGATGCGGCTTGACCGTGTACTCCAGCGCCGAGCCGTGGATCTTCGCCGCGAAGGGAGCGACGCCGGCGCGGGCGAGGATCGCCGGCCCCATCACCAGGTGGTTGGCGAGGGCCGCGTCGATTCCCCCCGCCGCCTCGGCGACGGCACGCACCGCGGCGACGTTGGCCTCGACGTAGCGGTCGAGCTCGGCCTCGGTCATCTCCGGGAAGGTCTTGACCTCGAACCCCTCGTACGGGTCTTTCACGTAGACGGGGAGGAGCCCGCCGATGTCGGGATTGTGGACCTGCACCCCCTCCGGCCGCACCTCCCGGTCCTGGCAGAGCAGGTGGACCTCGTGCCCCAACCGGGCCAGCGCCCGGGCCAGGTTGACGTTGTAGATGTTGCTGCCGGTGCCGCGCAGCATGTAGCCGTGGAAGACGAGGACACGCATCGGAGCCGCCCAAGCTATTAGTCTTCCCGGCGATGAACGAGAAGCAGCTCTACCGGATGCGCGCCGCGGCCTCGGGTCGTGAGGCGATCGCCCACGCCGAGCCGGGCTCGGTCTACGTCGACCGCGAGACCGGCGAGGAGATGGAGCCGGTCGCGATGGTCCTCCCGCTCGCCCCCTCGGTCTCCGCCCTCCCCCGCAGCCCGGAGAACCTCCGCGCCTGCCGCCGCTGCGACCAGCTGATCGGCCTGGACGTCAGCGACTGCCCATATTGCGGGCTCCGCCAAGAAGCGCTTTAGCTTTCCGCCGACGTCGCAGGCGTCCCTTGGCGAATTCGATCGCCAGAAATACATACAACGGCAGGTAGGCGATTTCGCCCAGCTCCTCTGCCGCAATCATCATCGTGCCGATGACCGTCGCGATCAGCAAGGCGTCCCAGCTATCTCTTTGACTGCCTCGGACAAAAGGTTTCATAAGGCAGATAGTACCTGAACCAGCAGTAGTAAGGAGTACGCGGCTGCTCCTAAGCAGAAGCCGATGAATACACCCCACTTGACTCCCTGCTCCTGCGTGGATGACGGGGACCCCAAGCGTGCGATGCCTCCCAGCACGCCACACGCTCCGGCAAAAGCAAAGACGTCGTCCAATCCGATCTTCTCCGGAATCGGGTTTTCCACTTCCGGAAGACCGAGAGCGTGTTCGAGAATGAACGCGAGGAGTAGCACCCCACCGATGCTGAAGCGCGACCACGCGCGCGTGGCGCGCACAAGGCAAATTCTCTGTGCCTAAAGAGCTACGGCTTCTTGACCAGCGTCGCCGTGTAGAGCAGGCGGGCGTTGGAGTAGTAGCAGCCGTAGGTCTTGATCTTGCCCACTCCCTGCTGGGGGTGGCCGCCCTGGATGTCCTCCTTGGAGGAGCAGTGTTCGGGCAGGCGGCTGCCGCGCCAGGTGTTGTCGGCGGAGACGTTGAAGGCGAACATCGGCGCCCAGGTGGGGATCGTCAGCGCCACGATTTGGCCTTTGAGCACGGTCAGGGGATGGTCGAGGGCGAAGACGGGGGTGCTGCCGAAGTAGGGGTTGAGGACCTCGAGCGGACTCTGGCGGACGAGTTTGTATTTGGGCGGCTTGGTGTCCTCGATCGGGCGCAGGACGCCGATCCGGGCGGTCGAGGGGGTGCCGAGGAAGTCGTTGAAGAAGCCCACCTCGTCGGTGGTGGTTTTGGTTTCCACCGTCGAGGGCTTGGCGAGGGTGATCGACCAGGCGACGATCTTGCCTTCGAAGGGCGCCTCGTAGGGGCGGGGGACGCCGTCGGCGATCGACTGGAAGCCGGTGACGTGGCCCTCGACCCGGCAGGGGGTGATCTCCACCCCGTTGACGATTTTGCCCGGGCAGGACGGCGGCGGCGTCTCCGAGGTCTGGCCGAGCACGACCACCCGCAGGGGCGCCGAGTCGGCGCTGCGCGGCGCCGCGATCGCGACCAGGGCCGCGAAGAGGCAGCCGGCGGCAAGGAGCAGGGCCCAGGCGCGGCGGGGATTGGATTTCGTCTCTGCGAACCGCATCGTTAAGGCAACACGGGGTCGTGACCCGGGTTGCGGCGCCAATCTTGCCGCCCGCCTCGGCCGGATGCGGCGCCAGGGAGGCGCTTGCACGATCCCGGCCAAGCCCGCGCTAGGGTTGCCCACGCCAGATGGAGGTCTCGAACAACTCAGACGACTTCGTCCCGGCGGCTCTCGCCGCCTTCGGAATCGAGGCGGACGAGATCGAGCTGGCGGTGATCGGCGCCGCTCACCAGATGTTCTGGCCGCCGATCCTCGAGCTGCTGGCCTTCGACACCGGCGCGGTGCCCCCGGAGCCCGCTCCCGACCTCTCCCAGGCCCCGCCGAGCCGATGAGCGAGGCGCTCGACCTGACGCTGCGGGGGCAGGCGGCGGCGATCGCCGCCGGGGAGGTCGCCCCCGAGGAGCTGCTGGAGGCGACGCTGGCCAGGATCGAGGAGCGCAACCCGGCCCTCAACGCCGTGGTCGAGACCTTCCCGGAGCGCTCGCGGGAGATGGTCGAGGCGGCACCGCCCGGCCCGCTGCGCGGCGTCCCGGTCGTGATCAAGGACGAGTGGCCGCTGCCCTGGCGGGCACAGCGCTTCGGCGCCGCCGACATGATCGTCACCCCCGCCCCCGGCGAGTCCGGGCCCTACCGGGCCCTGCGCGACGCGGGCGCGACGATCGTCGGCGTCGGCAACATGCACGAGCTCGGAGCGAGCAGCACCGGCAACATCTCCGTCTACGGCCCGGCGCGCAACCCGTGGAGCACCGACCGCTGCCCCGGCGGCTCCTCCAGCGGCCCCGCCTCCGCGGTAGCCGGCCGGCTCGTCGCCGGCGCGGTCGGCGCCGACGGGATCGGCTCGATCCGCTACCCGGCCGCCTACTGCGGCCTGACCGGGCTGAAGCCGACCTACGGCCGCTCGGCGATGGCCGGGCACCACATGGCCGACGTCTCGACCACGATCGTCTCCGGCCCCCTCTGCGCCGACGCCGCCGACTGCCGCCTGCTCGGCTCGGTCCTGTTCGGCGAGGAGCTGCGGGCGGGCAACGCGCGGGGGCTGCGGATCGGCGTTATCCGCGACGAGGTCTCCGAGGACGTGGCGCCGGCGGTCCGGGCAGCCTGCGAGGCGGCGATCGAGGACCTGCGCCGCGAGACCGGCGGCGAGGTGACCGAGATCGAGCTGCCGGAACTGGCGGCGGCGACGCTGGCGACCGTCCTGATCGCCAACAGCGAGAGCCTGGGCGGCGTCACCCCCCAGCGCCTCAACGAGCTCGACCCCGAGCTGAGCCCGATCGGGCGCGGCCTGCTCAAGTACCGGCTGCTGCTGCCGGCGGCGGCCGGCGTGAAGGCCCACCAGGTGCGGGCGATGGCGCGACAGCGCCTCGCCTCCGTCTTCGCCGACGTCGACGTGATCGCCTGGCCGACCGTGCCGGCCGCGGCGCCGCCGCTCGATGCCCCGCTGGTCGAGCTGCCCTCCGGCACCCTCACCGCCGACCAGGCCAACGTCCGCGGCGGCGCCCTCGCCAACCTCACCGGCATCCCCGCCGTCAGCGTCCCGGTCGGGTCCGACGAGGGGCTGCCGGTGGCGCTGCAGCTGCAGGCCGCCTGGGGGCGCGACGAGCTGCTCCTCGACGCCGCCGAGGCGCTCGAGCGCGCCAACGGACGCCGCTGGGTCAAGGCCGTCCCCCCGCAGGCGCGCGGGGCCGAGCCCCTGGAGGCCTAGAGCCGTGCCCGCGATCGTCGTCGAGGGGCTGGAGCGCGCCTTCGGCGACGTCCTCGCCGTGCAGGGGATCGACCTCGCGGTCGACGAGGGCGAGATCTACGGCTTCCTCGGGCCCAACGGGGCGGGCAAGACGACGACGGTGCGGATGCTGACGACGCTGCTGCTGCCGACCGGCGGGCGCGCGAGCGTCGCCGGCCACGACGTCGTCGCCGAAGCGCGGCAGGTGCGGGCCTCGATCGGCGTCGCCCTGCAGGAAGCGGCGCTCGACCCGCTGATGACCGGCCGGGAGCTGATCCGGCTGCAGGCGACCCTGCAGGGGCTGCCGCCCGGCGCCGGGCGCAAGCGCGCCGACGCGCTGCTGGAGCGGGTCGGGCTGACCTACGCGGCCGACCGCCGCGTCGGCGGCTACTCGGGCGGGATGAAGCGCCGCCTCGACCTCGCCGCGGCGCTGGTCCACGAGCCGCGGGTGCTCTTCCTCGACGAGCCGACCACCGGCCTCGACCCGGTCAGCCGCAAGACGATCTGGGAAGAGGTGCAGGCGCTGAACGACGACGGCACCACCGTCTTCCTCACCACCCAGTACCTCGAGGAGGCCGACCAGCTCGCCGACAACGTCGGGATCATCGACAGCGGCCGGATCGTCGCCGAGGGCACGCCGGAGTCGCTCAAGGCCGAGGTCGGCAGCCCCCACGTCGAGCTGCTGGTCGGCGAGGGAGCGGTCGCCGAGGCGGAGCGGGCCTGCACCGGCCTCGGCAAGCTGCTGCCGCCGAAGGACGGCAAACGGGTCCTGCTCGAGGTCGAGCACGGCGCCGCCGACATCCCGCGGGTCGTCCGCGCCCTCGACGAGGCGGGCGTCGTGGTCGAGTCGCTGGAGCTGGTGCGCCCCACCCTCGACGACGTCTTCGTCGCCAAGACCGGCCACCACCTCGAAAAGGGCGAGGGTGAGGAGAGCACCGCCGAGGAGAGCGCGCCGGCATGAGCAACCTCGCCACCAGCGCGCGGGTGGTGCGGGCGCTGGGGGCGCGCTCGATCCGCCAGACCTTCCGCCGCCCGCAGCTGATCTCGCCGATCGTCGTCTTCCCCACCCTGCTGCTGGCGATCCAGACCGGCGGCGCCGGGGCCGGGGTCGAACTGCCCGGCTTCCCACCGGTCCAGAGCTTCCTCCAGTTCATGCTGGCCGGGGCGATGATGCAGTCGATGATGCTGGCCGGCAACAGCGGCGGCATCGCCTTCGCGGTCGACATCGAGATGGGCTTCACCGACCGCCTCTTCGCGGCGCCGATCCCGCGCTTCGCGATCGTCCTCGGTCGGCTGGCGGGGACCGCGGCGCTGGGGCTCTTCGCCGCGCTCTGGTTCCTCGCGATCGGCCTGGTCTTCGGCGCCCACATCGAGGGGGGCGTCCCCGGCGCCCTGCTGGCGATCGCGCTGATCACGGCCTCGGCGCTGGCGGTGGGCGGCATCGGTGCGGCGATCGCCCTGCGCACCGGCAGCGCCAGCGTCGTCCAGGGCCTCTTCCCGCTCGTCCTCGTCGTCCTCTTCCTCTCCACCGCCTTCTTCCCGGAGCAGCTGATGATCGAGCCGGCGAAGACGATCGCCGAATACAACCCGCTCAGCTTCATCGTCGAGGGGGTGCGCGAGCCGATCGTCTCCGGCATCGACCTCGCCCACACGCTGGAGGCGGTGGCGGCGATCGCCGGGATCGTCGTCCTCGGCCTCGTCCTCAGCGCCCGCGCCCTGCGACACCGGCTGCGGGTGGGCTGATGGAAGCCGCCGTCCCCGCCTGGCGCGCGAACCTGGCGACGATCGCGGCACTGATGGCGCGGTCGAAGAACGAGCTGGTCCGCGTTCCCGGCGCGGCGATCCCCGGGGTGCTGGCGCCGACGATCTTCTTCCTCGGCCTCAACGGGGTCTTCGGCGCCCTGACCCAGCTCAGCGGCTTCGAAACCGACTCCTACGAGAGCTTCCTCGTCCCGCTCAGCATGCTGCAGGGGGCCGGCTTCACCGGGGCCGCAGCGGGCGTCAACCTCGCCCGCGACTACGAACAGGGCTGGGTGGACCGGCTGCTCGTCTCCCCCGCCCCTCGCTGGGTCCTGCTCGCCGGCAACGTCCTCGCCGCCGGCGCCCGCGCCTTCGTCCCGGCGACCTTCGTGCTGGCGATCGGCTTCGCGATCGGCGCCCGCTGGCCGGGCCTCGACGGGCTGGCGATCTGTTACGCGATGGTCGCGGCGACCGCCGCGGTCGCGGCCTGCTGGGGGTGCATGCTGGCGCTGCACTTCAAGAGCCAGTCGGCGGCGCCGCTGATGCAGGCGGGAATGATGGCGCTGGTCCTGCTGACGCCCGCCTACGCGCCGCTGGAGCTGCTGCAGCCGTGGCTGGAGAGCATCGCCCGGGTCAACCCGCTGACGCAGGTGGTGGAAGCGGCGCGGCAGGGCTTCGTCGGCGTCGTCACCTGGGGCGAGACCTGGCCCGGTCTCGTCGCCCTGGCGGGGCTGCTGGCGGTCCTCGGCGCCCTGGCCCTGCGGGAGATGCGCCGCACCAATGTCTGAGCGGGAGACGGTCCTCGCCGAGGCCGAGCGCGTCCTGCGGCAGAACTGGGTGACGGGGCGGCGCGGCGAGACCCCGTTCAGCTACACCGAGCCGAGCCCCGGCCGCTACCCCTGGCAGTGGTACTGGGACTCCTGCTTCGCGGCGATCGTCTGGCGCCGCTTCGAGCCCGCCCGCGCCCGCGCCGAGCTGGAGAGCCTGCTGGCGGCCCAGCGCCCCGACGGCTTCATCGGCCACACGATCTTCTGGCGCAGCCAGGTCTCCCTGCTGCGGCTGCTCTTCTACAACGTCACCTCCCGCGGGACCGACCAGACCGAGACGATCCAGCCGCCGTTGCTGGCCTGGGCCTGGCGGATCGCCGTCGGCGACCCGGCCGAGGAGCCGCGGATCGCCGCGCAGATGGACTGGCTGGCGGCCAACCGCGACCTGGAGGGCGACGGCCTGCTCTGGATCGTCCAGCCCGACGAGTCCGGCCTCGACGCCTCGCCGAAGTTCGAACCGGTCTGGGGCCGGCGCTCCGTGGGGCGCCTCTGCTTCCCGCTGCTCGTCCACCGCAACCGCAGGCTCGGCTGGGACGCGCGCCGCATCCGCGACGCCGGCGGCCCGGTCCTCTGCGAGGTCGTCGTCAACACCCTCTGGTCGCTCTCGCTGCAGGCGATGGGACGGCCCTCGGCGACGCCGGCGCTGGTCGAGCGGCTCTGGGACGAGCGTCGGGGCCTGTTCCTCGACGAGGCGCAGCCCGGCGGCACCAGGCCCGACGTCCTCACCTGGGCCGCGCTGGCGCCGCTGGCCCTGCCGGACCTGCCGGAGGAGATCGGCCGACGGCTGGTCGAGCAGCACCTGCTGAACGAGCGCGAGTTCCTCACCCCGGTCGCGCCGCCCTCGGTCGCCGTGGGCGAGCGCGGCTACGAACCGGCGGGCAGCCACGGCCCGATCCGCCGCTACTGGCGCGGCCCGACCTGGATCAACTCCGCCTGGCTGGTCTGGCTCGGCCTGCGCCGGCTCGGCTACGAGGCGGAGGCGCAACGCCTGGCCGACGGCGTCATCGGCGCCGTCGCCCGCGAAGGCCTGCGCGAGTACTACGACCCCCGCAACGGCAACGGCCTAGGCGCCGAAGACTTCGCCTGGTCCTCCCTGATCGCCGAGCTGGCCGCCCCAGATCCCCAACCCGTGGTTCCTTAAGCACCTATTTCGTGCCAAAGGAACCACGCAACCAAGAGCCACCCGTAAGAGCCACCCCCGTCCAGGCCGCTGCAAGCCGGCGCCTGGCTAGGACGCAGGGAGCGAGACAAGGGGAGCGCACTCCAGTGCGTGACCCGAAGG
>DASZDI010000034.1:0-2913 GCA_035942135.1 Solirubrobacterales bacterium
CTGCAGAACAAGGACCGGGCGATGCGGGTGCTGCGGGCGCGGCTCTACGAGCGCGAGCTGGCAGAGCAGCAGGCGAAGATCGCCTCCGAGCGCAAGGCCCAGGTCGGCAGCGGCGAGCGCTCCGAGAAGGTCCGCACCTACAACTTCCCCCAGGGCCGGGTCACCGACCACCGGATCAAGCACACCTCCCACAACCTCGACGGGGTCCTGGCGGGGCAGCTGGGCGAGTTCACCGACGCGCTGGCGGCGGAGGAGAAGAGACAGCGGCTCGAGACCGCTGCGGTGGGTTGAGCGCCGTGGCGACCGCTTCGAGCAGCGCCAGGCAGGCGCTGAGCGCCGCCGTCGACGCCCTCGCGGCCGCCGGGGTCGAAGACCCGCGGCTGGACGCGGAAGTGCTGCTGGCGGAGGCGGCGGGAGTGAACCGCGCGGCGCTGGTCGCGGATGGCGGCGCGGAGGTGCCCCCGGCGGCGGCGCGCAGGTTCGGCGAGATGGTGCGGCGGCGGCTGCGGCGCGAGCCGGTCGCCTACATCGTCGGGCGCAAAGGGTTCCGCAGGCTGGACCTGGCCGTGGACCGGCGGGTGCTGGTGCCGCGGCCGGAGACCGAGCTGCTGGTCGAGCTGGCCCTGGAGATGGAGTCCGCGAACGTGCTCGACGTCGGCACCGGCTCCGGCGCGATCGCCCTGGCGGTCGCCGACGAGTTGCCGGAGTGCGCCGTCACCGCAACCGACACCTCGCCCGCGGCGCTCGAAGTGGCGCGCGCGAACGCCGAGCGCCTGGGCCTCGCCAACCGGGTGCGATTCGTCGCAGGGACGCTCCCCGACGATGGGGCCGCCGCCAAGGGCGCCGATTTCGACCTGGTCCTCGCCAACCTCCCCTACGTCGCCGAGCGGGACTGGCCGTCGCTGCAGCCCGAGGTCACGCAGTGGGAGCCGCGCGAGGCGCTGCTCGCCGGCCCTGATGGCCTCGACGCCTACCGCGCCTTCATCCCGGAGTCCGCCGGTCCTTTGCACCGCTATCCGGAACAAAGGGCCGGAGCACTTGCTCTCGAGGTGGGGGAGGGGCAGGCGCCGGCGGTGGCGGAGCTGATGCGCGGCGCGGGGTTCGGAGCGGTCGAGACGCGACGCGACCTGGCCGGGATCGAGCGGGTCGTCGTCGGGCGGCTCGACGGCGGCGAGCCGGCGGAGGCGAGGCGCGCGTGACCGAGGTCGTCCGCATCGAGCCGGGCCGCGCCGACGTCGCCCGCAAAGCCCTGGAGCGCACCGTCTCCGGCGGCGGCGTCGCCGTCTTCCCCTCCGACGGGCTCTACGGCCTCGCCTGCGATCCCCTCGACGCGGCGGCGATCGGGCGGGTCCACCGCCTCAAGGGACGGGACGACGGCAAGCCCTCCGCGGTCATGTACTTCTCGCCGCTGGCGATGCGGGAGCTGGTCTCCGGCCTCGGTCCGCGCACTGCGGCCGCGGTCGGCGCGCTGCTACCGGGTCCGGTCACCCTCGTGGTCGACAACCCGCAGCGGCGTTATTCGCTGGCCTGCCGCCAAGATCCCGAGAAGCTCGGGATTCGCCTGATCGGGGGGCCGCTGGCCGGAACGATGTGCCCGGTCTTCCAGACCTCCGCCAACCTCAGTGGTCAGCCGGCGCCGGGAAGCTTCGACGCGGTGCCGAAGGAGATAGTCGACGGCGCAGATCTGGCAATCGATGGAGGAGCGCTGACGGGGGTGCCCTCAACCGTTATCGATCTTTCCTCCTTCGAGCAGACCGGGGAATGGGAAATCCTTCGGCCTGGTGGTTTTTCTGCAGGAGACCTGGTAGCGAAATTAGCTAGTAGTGAGTAATAAAAACTTCACTGTTAGTTCATTTAGCTGTAGTAGACATCCACCACTGACTGCTCACTGAAAGTTAGGGTAAGGTGCCCCGCCATGGGGGATCAGTTGGAGGGGGAGGCCGACAGGGCATCACAGGCTGTGGTGCCGGAGCAGCCAGTGGAGGATCCATTCGCGCCTGCGGAAGGAGAGGCGCTGCGCGGGGAGTTGGAGGTTCTTCTTGATCGGCTGGACTCCAGGCTGGGGGAGTCGCAGCGGCTGCTGGCCCGGCAGACGGAGCTGACGGAGAGGCTGCACGCTGAGAACCAGGGCCTTCGCGTCGGCGAGTTGCGCAATGCGCAGATGCCCTTGGTGAGGGATTTGATCCGGCTCACCGATGACCTGGAGCGGATGCGTGACGTCGCCACCGAGTCCGTGGAGGACCTGAGGATGGTTCACGAAGGTCTCCTCGACATCCTCGCCCGCAACGGCATCGAGCGTCTGGGGACCGAGCACGGTGAGCCCTTCGACCCTCGTGCCCACAATGTCGCCGGCACCGAGCCTACGACTGACGAACAGCTCGACAGGGCCGTGGCGGCAGTGGTTCGGCCGGGGTTCCGCTGGGAGTCGGGTGAGGTGATCCGCGTTGCCGAGGTTCGCGCCTACCGCTTCACCGGATCGGGCTAGAGCGAACCGTAACTGCATTCGATCGATACGTCTGGGAGGCCGTAATTGATGGAGAAGTCAAATAGTGCTGCGTCGACTGCTGTCTGGGGGATCGACCTCGGCACCACCTACTCGTGCATTTCCAAAGTGGACGATTTCGGCCACCCGATAGTGGTCGGCAATCGTGACGGCGACCCCGTTACCCCCTCCGTGGTGATGTTCCTCGGAGTCACCGACATCCAGGTTGGCAAGGAGGCGAAGCGGCAGATGCAGCTCGACCCGAACCGGGTCTGCGAGCTCGTCAAGCGCCACATGGGTGATCCGGAATGGCGCTTCGGGGTCGACGACAAAGAGTGGAAGGCACCTGAGGTCTCGGCACAGATCCTCAAAGCACTCTGTGAGGACGCGGAACTGCAGACCCGGGAGAAGGTCGAGAAAGTCCTGATTAC
>DASZDI010000035.1:0-3460 GCA_035942135.1 Solirubrobacterales bacterium
TTCGCCGCCGCCCGCTCCTCGGCGAGGACCGACTCGGCGAGGGCGACGCTCTCCCGGTCGCCGGCCCGGCGGGCGACGCGGAGGAAGAGCTCGTAGGCGGCGACCTCGAGGTTCTCGACCGCGTAGGAGAAGCCCGCGAGCTTGGCCGGGGTGTCCGGCTGGGCGGCGAAGAACCCGCCCCAGTTGAGGGCGCCCAACCGCAGCATCGCGTCCTTGATCGCCGACGGGGCGGCGCCGCGCTCGTCGAGGCGGGCCTCCAACCTGCGCAGGTGCCCTTCGGTCTCCTCGAGTTGGCGGTCGAAGGCCCGGCGCAGGGGCTCGGGCACGTCCATCTTCCGGCTTTTCTCCAGCAGCTCCTTCGACTGCCCCTCGAGCGCGTGGAGGTCGGCGAGGTAGGTGTCGACCTGCTTGCCGAGGTCGTCGGCCTCGACGTCGCGCAGCGCCTGCTCGACCGCTTCGTCGAAGCAGCCGGCGACCCGCCCGGCCATCTCCCGCTCCTCGTCGGCGATCGCCGACGCCATCGCGGCCGTCTCGCCGTCGCCGGCTTCGCGGGCGGCGATCGCCAGCAGCTCGTAGGCGGCGACCTCCATGTGCTCGTAGGAGAAGGCGTGCATGGCGAGCTTGCCGGCGGTGTCGGGCTGTGAGCGGGCGAAGAGGACCATGCCGAAGCCGCCCGCCTTCCCGGCCGCGTCCTTCAGCTTCGAGGGCGAGGCGTCGTGCGCCTGCAGCCGCTCGCGCACGCGCTGCTCCTGGGTCTCGGTCTCCCCCTCGTGGCGGCGGAAGATCTCGGCGAAGCCGCCCTCGACCAGGTCGGGGGCGCGGCGCATCTGGACCAGCGCCTGCTCCTCGATCGAGTGGGCGTCGGTCAGGTACTTGACGAGCTGGGCCTGGGGATCGTCGGTCGGCATGTCCGTCCTCAGACGAGGGCGCTCTCGCGGGCGTGTACGTGCAGGCGCACCGTGGTCCCCTCGGCGCCGGAGCGGATCTGGACCAGGTCGCAGAGTTTGTTCGCGAGCCAGAGCCCGCGGCCGCCCTCCTGGGCGACGCCGGGGCGCAGGCGCCCGACCAGCGGCTCTTCGATCCGCCCGCGGTCCTCGACCTCGGCCAGCAGCTCGGAGTCCTCGTACCAGAGCCGCAGCGTCCCCTTGCCGCCGCCGTGCATGACGCTGTTGGCGGCCAGCTCGCTGGTCGCGGTGACGAGGTCGGCCACTCCCAGCGGGTCCAGCCCGGCCCGCTCGGCCGCGTCCGCGACCCGGCGGCGGACCTCCGCCAGCTCCCGCAGGTCGAAGGACAGCACCTCGGGGGCGACGGCCGGCGCCGGCAGCCTGCCCTCGAAGCAGTCGGGCGCGGGGTCGAAGGCATAGCTCTCCTCCACCCGCCCGTCCCGGATCAGGTGGCGATGGGAGCGCGCCGCCTCCTCCAGCACCTCGTCGTCCAGCGAGCGGCCGTCGTAGGGGCAGAGCAGCGTCCACGACGGGCTCGGCGCGAAGGCGACGTTGAGCAGGGACTCGTGGCGGCGGCACTCCTCCACCGCGGCGGGGGTGCGGGCCGAGCAGAGCGGTTCGCCGATGCCGCGGACCGAGCGGCCG
Organism: Solirubrobacterales bacterium; assembly: GCA_035942135.1. Taxonomy (GTDB): domain Bacteria; phylum Actinomycetota; class Thermoleophilia; order Solirubrobacterales; family 70-9; genus VAYN01. Next base: position 1,590 of record DASZDI010000035.1, read on the forward strand.
CCGTTCTCGTCGACGAAGTCGCGCCAGAAGGGGATGATCCAGGCGGGGTTGCGGCCCAGCTCCTCCATGTCGGCGAAGCGGACCCGCTTCGCGTCCTCGCCCAGCTCGCCTTCGATCAGCTCGGCCTGGTGGGGGTCGACCGCGACCAGCGCCGGCTCGCCGACCTCGAGGGCGTCTCGCAGGAAGGGGACCGTCCCCTCCAGGTACGAGTCGACGTCCTCGTAGATCAGTGCGTCGTGTTGAAAACCGGAGTGTTCCATCGCTCGTGCCGTTGCAGTCCTGCTTCCCGCTCTGGATTGCTTCAAAACGGGGTTTGTGCTCGTTGATACCGGGTACTCACCTGCCAGGCACAACGCTCATGAGCCGAGTGCCGAGGAGATAGGCCGCTCACTTCTCACGCCCCTGGGTGGAGATCGGGAGAGGTACCAGCACCCCTGTCCCAGCAGCAGCCGGAGGAGAAAATGACCGCCCCCCCAGGACCACTGAACAGCAGAGACGTCAACCGCACCCAGGACGAGATCCGCAGCCCGGAGATCGGCCCCGCCCTCAAACGGGACATGCTCCTGCAGCGCGTGCGGGCAGCCCGCAAACGGCTGACCCCGATGTCGCCGAAACGGCTGGCCTAGAAGCCCGCTGGACAGCTGCGGTAGCATTTTTGACGAGGGTTCTGCTCGGTACCGCGTTTCGGAGACCGACGAACACTTTCAGCTTCAGGCAAGACCGTCGTCGCCCATCGTCAGGCGCCCGGGACTTCCGCTCTAAATCGAAACGGAGGTTCCACCCATGCCCCTTGCCAATGCCGAAGTGAAGGACGGTCTTCTCAGCGTCCGCCAGGCGATCGAAGGAGAGCGGATCCGCCTCGCCCTCCACGGAGAGCTCGACCTGGCCAACGCGATGACGGCCGAGATGATGCTGCAGGAGGCCCTCTCCTCGGGCCGGGAGGTCCTCGTCGACCTCGGCAAGCTCGAGTTCATCGACTCGACCGGGATCTCGATCCTGGTGGTGGCGATGCGCGGCGAGAACAGCGAGAGGATCAGCTTCCTCCCCTGCGAGTCGGCGCCCGTCCGGCGCGTGCTCAGCCTCACCGGCGTCGACGAGCGGATGCGGTTCGCGAGCACCGGCGAGGGCCGGTCCGACTCGCTCCTCCCCGCCGCCTAGCTGGGGCCGGCGAGGCGGGCCAGCCTCGCCGCCTCGGCGGTACCGCCGCGCCAGGGCTCGCCGTGGCCGGTGAGGACGGTGCCGGCCTCGACCTGCGCCAGCGCCTCGAGCGAGCGCAGCGCCCGCTCGCTGTCGGCGGTGGCGGCGCCGGCGACGATCCGCGGGCCGGTGGCGCCGGTGTAGGGGTCGAGCGTGACCAGCGCGTCGCCGGAGACGACGGCGTCGCGGTCCGGGAAGTGCAGGGCGCAGTGGCCGAGCGTGTGACCGGGGGTGAAGACGACGCGGGGCGAGCCGGGGACGTCGAGCTCGCCGCCGGAGAAGGTCTCGACCTCCTTCAGCGGCGGCGGCCAGAAGGCGCGGGTGGCGAAGAAGCCGAAGATGTGGGGCAGGGCTCGCGGCTTCGTCAGCAGGTAGCGGCCACGAGCGCGCTCGTGCGTGTACTGGAGCGGCTTGCGGGCGAGCGTGGCGTCGTTCTCGTGGACCAGGACCGGCACCCCCAGCTCGGTGCGGGCGCGCTCGGCGAAGCCGAGGTGGTCGAAGTGGCCGTGGGTGAGGACGACGGCGCGGATCTCCGCGGCGCCGCGGCCGATCTCGGCCAGGACCCGGTGCAGCGAGTCCCACGAGCGCGGGACGCCGGCGTCGACGATCGTCAGCCCGCCGTCTCCCTCGACGAGGTACCAGTTCGTGTTGACGTCCTCGATCCGGTGGACGCC